>NZ_DBHC01000042.1:0-16107 GCF_002296035.1 Roseivirga sp. UBA838 | reverse complement strand
TTCATACACCAACCTCCCTGATTAATACCGGTTCTACATAAACCAAAAACCCGCTAACATTGGAGTATCCCATAGCCTGAATGGCATGCATATATCGCTTAACCTGCTGCTGATGCGCTTCACTTTCCACTTCTTTTTTATAATCCACCACGATGGCTTTTTCTCCCTTCAGCATCAAACGGTCGGGCTTATGCTCACGCCCCTCAAACCATAAAGTGCGTTCGTTGTACACCTCATAATCACCAGAAAACCAATCGCATAGCTTTTCTTCCTCAAAAAGTCTTTCGATTCGCTTTTCTACCTCCCGGGCTATTTCTTGGTTGAACTCTCCTGCCTGTACCCGTTGCCTCAAAACCACAGGCAAATCTTCTTTCATCAATACATCGGAGAGCACATCGTGCACCTGATTGCCCAGAGTAATGTTTCTGGCTTGTTCAGTTTGTTGAAGCATAAAAAAACGTTCGGAATCATTTCTGATACTCAGTTTTTCGAGAAAGGAATCTTCAGGATATATCTTTAACACCTCCGCATCGGAAGCCGAATCTGTGCCACTTACTTTTTCATGTTCTTCTCCCAACTCCCATTGCATTCCTCCATCGGTTTCGGTGGTCTTCATACCAATGTCCTCCACCAGATCAACCAGCAGTTGATGAATGCTTTGCCCCCCCGATCGGGTGGCCGGGGCAGAAAGATACAGCTTCTCCCGCGGGCGCGTAAAGGCCACGTAGGTTTTATTGAGAATATCTAAAGCCGACTCTTCTGCCTCACGGAGGTAATCATCGGCAAAATGAGAATCCATAAGCAGCCCCTTGCTGAAATCGAGGGGTATAAACCGAAGCTCTTGCATGTCTTCCGGAGTGTTGGAGGTCCAGAACTGATGCATTTGAGCCGGAGGCAAAATTTGCCAGTTGGTGAAGGGAATAAACACTATGGGAGCCTCAAGTCCTTTCGACTTGTGGATGGTAAGAATCCGTATGGCATTGGCATGCTCGCTGGTAGCCACCGTTTGGTTATCTCCTTCTTTTTCCCACCACTCCAGGAAACTACTTACAGAACTGCGTCCTTTTTGTCCCTGTTCGAGTACCAGATCGAGCAGTTGCTGCAGGTAAATATCAGATTGATTGCTGAAGTCAAAAATGATGAGCAATTCACAAATAAGATCGAAAAGCGACTGCTGCTTAAGCCTGTGCATTTGCTCAAAAAAAGCCGGAGGAAAGCCTGCATCCTGCAGAGTTATTCGCTCACCCGGGCGGGTTTCCACTACGGGTTGATAGGCTTTACCTTTCAGCCTGCAGTATAACACCATCAGGTTGAGCAAGCGTACATCGTCATTATCGGTTTGCAAATAGGCCAATAGCTCAAGAACAAAAACCACTAAATCGCTTTGGCTGAGCTTAAGCGAATCACCATTAATAAAAGGTACTCTGGCCTGAAGAAAGGCATTGGCCACGTCTGGTATTTCGCTATTGCGATTTACCAAAACCAGCATATCGCCATAGCTATAACCCAATTCGATGTTTTGAGCTATTTTAGCCATGAGGTGGCCCACAGAGGCCTCTTTCCAAAGGTCATCGTCCCAAAAAGAGACCTGTACAAAACCACCTTGCTGTTTCTTTATTTGCTGCGCATGATCTTGAAAGGCCAATTCGAAAAGTTCGCTATTTGCCAACGAGTCGTTGGTCTTTAGCGCAGCGGGCAATTGGGCAAACAAAGCGTTGTTGAAAGAAACAATCTGGCTAAGACTTCTGTAATTATCTACCAGCCTCTTATCGGCATCGGCCGAATAAAAAGCACCCAGGTCTTGCCTTATTTGGGAGAGCAGAAGCCTCATATTTCCACCTCTGAAACGGTAGATAGACTGCTTTACATCTCCAACAATAAGTACCTCATGACCTTCTGAAAGGGCATTAATAATTAATGGTCTCAGGTTGTTCCACTGAAAATTGGAGGTATCCTGAAACTCATCGATCATAATGTGTTTATAGCTGCTCCCCAGTTTCTCAAAAAGAAAAGGCGCATCGGCCTCATTGAGTACTTCTTTGAGTATACGGTTGGTATCTGAGATGAGCATTACGTTGTGCTCATCGCGATAATCTTTAAGTTGCAGGTTGAGTGATTCGAGTAGCCCAAAGGCATAAATATTTCGGAGTACTGCCCTGTTGGTGTTGTAGTTTTTCCTTTCTTTTAGAATAAAATGAAGGGCTTCATTGCCTAATATGGCCAACTGCTCTTCGCCCACCTGACAGGCCAACTCAAATTTTGGGCTTTTTTTTGCTCCCCATTTCATCTCTCCATCGAGAGCCTGAATAAATCGCTTTTTATGCTCAATATCGTATTCTTCTTTTTGGAGTGCATAAAAGGCCGCTAACGGCCCTGATCGGCTATAGTTAAAATCATTCACCGTCAGACCGTATTGATTCATAAGATCAAAAGCCTTGCTGGCAAACAATCTGGCGGTATTTTCGAACTTAGCCTTTTGAGCTTTAAGTCGGTCTATTACCTCCTTTAAAACCGAGAAGTTTACAGACTGCCCACTGAACCCTTCCTGAAAGGCTTCACTAAAAAGGTTGTTTCCCAACTTCTCTATTTGGCGGTCTACATTCCAACTTTTGTCGTTTTCTATTTGCTCTTTCGAAAACAGAGTAAGCCACTCTTTTACCTCCGGCTGCTCATCAATGGTTCGAAATAGGTTTTCGATAGTCTCGGTGAGCGCCAGTTTTTGATTCATTTCTACCTCATAGCTCAAGGGCAGGTTTAGTTCACGGGCAAAGGATTTTAATACCCGGGAAAAAAAGCTGTCTATGGTTGATACTTCAAACCGACTGTATTGATGAATGATGAGATCGTATGCTTCTTCGGCCCTTGAGGCTACTTGTTGAGCATCGAACCGCCCATCAAACTCACTAAGTAATACTTGCTGTAAATCGCTGAAGTTTCCGGAAGCCAAGTCTTGAAGAGCCTTTAATATCCTGGATTTCATTTCTTCTGTGGCCTTATTGGTGAAGGTAATGGCCAGAATATGTTTGAAGTCTTGCGGATTGGCGATAAGCAGCTTTACATATTCCTTCACCAGAGTGAAGGTTTTACCGGAGCCGGCAGAAGATTTGTAGACGGTTAATGCCAAGGGTTGCTGTGTTTGACATGAAATTAATTAATGATGGCATAAACTTGGACAGTTTATCGCACCAATTTAAAACTACCTCGATAGGTTTCTTCAAAACTAACTTCATTCAACCTACCGGCATAAAAGACAATATAAGAGTAGTTGCCAGCAGGTGCCTCAGCTCCGTTGTAGTTACCATCCCAGCCCTCGGAGAGGTCTTCGGTGCTAAACACCACCGTACCCCACTTGTTGTAAATCTGCATGGAGTACTTGAGCGAACAGTCGGCAACGGGCTTAAAGGTATCGTTGGCACCATCGCCATTCGGGCTGAAAGCATTGGGGAAGAATATTTTTGGGAAACGCTCGGTCACGTCAATGGTCAAAGAGGTTTCACAGCCGTTGGCATCGACTATGCGTACATTGTAGCTCCCTTGGCTTAGTCCACTGGCATTGGCATCATCGGTAGTCGGGTTATTGCTCCAGTAGAATTGGTAGTCGGGAGTGCCTCCTTTGGCATCGATATATGCCGTACCATTGGTGGCTTGCGGACAAATAGGGTCGTTAATCAGGCTCTCTAAATCGGGTTCCAGCAATGGGGGCTCTGTAATGGTAAAACCGGTACTTACCTGGCATCCGTTCTTATCGGTAACTATTACCTGATAAGTTCCTGCTCTCAGGTTAGTATTCACATGGCTATTGGTAGTGGTTTGAGTGTTGCCTTTTATCCAAGTAAACTCATAATCGCCATTGGCAAAAGTCACACCACCTGTCACCGTAATATCGGCCACTCCATTGGCTTCTTGAAAACAGCGTACGGGAAGAGTGACCGGCTGATCTAAAATACGTAGTTCATCGGGCTCTGCTACAGTAAAAGTTTCTGTGAGTACGCAGCCTAGTTCATCGGTAATGGTTGCAATATAGTTACCGGCCACCAGGTTATTGATTTGAGCACCCCTAAGACCATTATCCCAATTGACAGTGTAAGCACCGGGTTTACCCCCGGTTATGTTCAAGGCTATGTCTCCTGTACTTTCTCCAAAACATAAAACATCATCAATATTGGCTGTTACCTGTAGGGGTGAATAGACAACCACCTCTAGTTGATCGGAAAAACCTTCACAATCAGAAATTGCAGGGTTATATTCTCGGTACCATACCTTGCCACCGCTACCGCTGCCCCAATTTATAAAAACCTCATTGGCCGTTGGGTTAGAGTCCGGGGTAATGGTTCCTCCCTGAACAAACCACTGGTACTGCGACCCGTTAGTTTGAGGTGTAAAGTAGCGCACTCTATTTCTGTCGTCATAGCAAACTTCTGTATCGGAAGCGCCATCAGACTGAGGCAATGCCGGTTCCAATCGCTTGTTAATAATAACCGGAAGCTTAATGGTGTCACCTACGCAGCCTAAGCTATTGCGAGAAGTTACGGTAAGCGATGCCTGATCATTGGCTGCTCCCCAATTGACGGTTATGCTCTTGCCCGTGGTCGAAGAGGTTATCGTTCCTCCCTCAATACTCCATTCATAGGTATTAGAATCATCGCCAACGGCCGTATACTCAATACCTGTTACATCGGGGCAAACGGAAGCCGGGCCATTTATTTTTTCGAACTCTGTCTCCAGCACGGTCAATTGCTTAATCACTACTTCGGCTGTTCCACAAGAGCCCTGCCCATCGGAAGCCAAAAGCACCACTTCATATTCCCCGGGTTGGTTATACCTATAGGTTACACTTTCACCTTCGGCCGTATCGCCATTTCCAAAGTCCCATTGAAAGGTATTGAACCGCGGTTGTTCTCCGGCAGGAGTAATAAAAGAAGCGGAAAACTCAATCTCAGCATTTAAACAGGCTTTGTCCTGGATGACGCTGATAAACTCATCGTCTCCTTCTATCTTCAGGTTTAGATTTTCTAAGGCCACCCCGGCCGAGTAACCGAAAGATTCTGCATCTCCATAGCCATAAACAAAGGCTATTACCCCTTCTTCAGCCTCCAGTGTATGGTTTCCCCGAGAAATTTGAATACTGGCATATGCGGCATTTCCTACTTGAATAAAGCGGTTGGAAATGCTGCTGGCGTCCAGAAAAATATTATCAGTAGCTCCGGCTTCTGTAATCAGCGTCAAGTAGTATCTGTCAATCACCTCCACATCGAAGGCATTGAAGGTGACCTTATTTATGCGTTGCTCCAGAGGGCTTACCAAAATATAAAACGGGTCGGATTGGGTATTGTCGCAAGACCGCGAACGACTAAACTGCGCAAAGCTTATGGGCTTGTTAGAAGTTACGGTTCTTACCCCGCTCAAAGCCTTATTGATATAGTATTCTCCGGCATCCAGGTTAATAACCGATTCGCCCGAAATGTTCACCTCTGTGCCGTCTTCGGCTGCTATTATTTTAACATAGTCTCCTCCAAACCGGCTTTCATAAGGAATAAACATAAAATTTTTACCCCAGGTAGAAACAGGAAACATTTGTTCGAGCAGGTGATCGCGCGCGTCTCCACAACCACCCACATTGGTAAACACATTTCCACCAAATACCGCAATATTCTTACAATCGTCCGAATCGCTGCTCACTGACCTGACGTAGGTTCCGGTCAGGTCTCCATCGGCTTTAATGTGATATACCTCCCCCGCATTCAGCGTAACCACGGTTGACTCACCGGCAATCAACCCGTTGTAGGTATTGGTCGATGGAATGATCTCCACTTCAGAGCCATCCTGAACCCCAACAATTATCATATTGGATTCCCTGGCGGCATTGATTCGGTCACCATCGGGTTCGTAATGGGCTGTTACATAGTATTCTTTTCCCAAGGCATTGATGGGGAGAATTACGGCCGCATCGGCACTAAAACTTCGTTTATTAAGGGCATAGACCGATATGGGCTTGTCCGAAGTCACATGAAGTCCTATGGGGAAAATGCCTTCTTCGGTAGGCATAAATGTACCTGTAGGAATTTGTACGATTGACGATTCACCGGGAACCACATCAACTTCGAGATCGAATGAATTCAGCGGAGCGTTAATGCGCACCTTGGTTTCTTCCTTGGCTGAAAGGTAGATTTCTAACTGCACGTTGCCATCTTGGTTCTCCATAAAACCAAGCCAAAACTCACGCCCTTCGGTAGTTACCTGACCCCAAATGGTAAGTGTGCATAAAAGTCCTAATACGGTGCTAAATAGTCTCCTCAATTCTATTACAGCTAAGTCTCTTCTTTTACAACTATCCGCAGCATATTCACCATTCTTCCTGACGATTTACCGATGAAAGGCCATGAATACCTGTAGTAGTTGTTTACTTCAATCTACATAGATAAGGATAAAAACTAACGAATAAGCTCAAAACTCCCTCTAAATGTTTGTTCATAGGTAGTATTATTGATTTCAACTACATAAAACATGATGTAAGAGTATTTTCCGGCCGGAGCCGGCTGTCCCTGGTAGGTACCATCCCACCCCTCCTGAATATTTTCGCTGGAAAAAACAACGGTACCCCACTTGTTATAGACTTGCATGGAAAAAGACAACTCACAGTCGGTCACTGCACGAAAGACATCGTTTACACCATCGCCATTCGGGCTGAACGCATTGGGCAAATTTACCTTGGGAAAACGTTCCTCAACAGTAAGGGTATGGCTGGTCTCGCAGCCGTTGGCATCTACAATGCGCACGGTATAGTTGCCTTGACTCAACCCGGTAGCATTGGCATTGTCTGTTGTTGGGTTGCTGCTCCAGAAAAACTGATAGTCGGGCACACCGCCTTTGGCATTGATAAACACTGAGCCATTGCTGGTTTGCGGGCAAATGGGGTCGTTGATTATAGATTCAATATCGGCCTCAAGCAAGGGGGGCTCGGTTATGACAAAGCTGGTGGTGGCCTGGCATCCGTTGGCATCGGTAATCGTAACGGTGTAATTCCCTGCCCTCAGACTGGTATTTACTCTGCTGGTGGTAGTGGTGGCGTTTCCATTACTCTCCCAGGTGTAACGATATTCTCCATTGCCAAATGTGGTTCCTCCTTCCACATTCACCTCTGCCACTCCGTTGGCCTCCTGAAAGCACCTTACGGGCTGTGTGGTTACGGTTCCAACCACCTCAAGCGGCTCTGGCTCGTCTACTGTAAAAGTTTCTGTGTGCTCGCAGCCCAATTCATCAGTTATAGTAGCCGTATAGTTACCGGCCACTAAACCACTTATGGAAGTACCGGTTGCACCATTGGACCAGGCTACGGTGTAGTCCGATCCTTTTCCACCGGAAATGGCCAGCGTAATTGCTCCATTGGCCTCACCATTACACAATACATCTGATATAGTTGGGGTGGGCACTATGGGCGAATAGATGGTAACCTCAAGGAAGTCGGAATAACCTTCGCAGTCGGTAATCAATGGATTATATTCTCTGTACCAAATGCGCCCGCTGGCACTATTGCCCCAGTTTACAAACACTTCATTGCTGGTTGGGTCTGAATCGGCCGTAAAGCTGCCTCCACTTACAAACCATTGATATTGCGATCCGTTGGTTCGCGGAGTAAAATAGCGTACTCTGCTTCGGTCGGTATAACACACTTCTGAATGGCTGAAACCATCGGTTTGAGGAGTGAGCGGTTCTAGTCGTTGGTCTATTTTCACATTAAGCGTAACCGTATCTCCAATACACCCTATGGAATTAGTCACCAATACTTTCACTGAAGCATCGGCTTTGGCCACTCCCCAATCAACCCGAATATTATCTCCATTGTCCTGGGCAATCGTTCCGCCATCTACAAACCACTGGTAGGTATTACCGGCCACTCCGTCTATGCTATAGGCAATATTAGTGACGTCCGGACAAACGGAAGCCGCTCCAATTATATCTCCATAGACAATATCTTCTACCTGAAAGGTTTTTGTAATGGTTTCTGAATTGCCGCATGAGCCGGTACCATCGGAGGCTATCATGGTGAGGGTATACTCTCCCGGAATAGTATATACATGCTGAACCTCTTTACCGGTGGCCGTTGTTCCATCACCAAAATCCCATTCAAACTCCGTATAAAGTGGGTTGAGACCAGGAGGCGTTTCAAAATCAACACTGAAGTCGATAAGCGAGTTAACACAGGCTTGGCTCACAATAATTCCAATGTCTTCATCATCACCCTCCACCCTCAAGTTTAGATTTTCCAGTGATGCCCCGGCCACATAGCCAAACGACTCTACCTGTCCAAAGGCATAGATATAGGCTATAAAGCCTCCACTGGAAGACAGGTTATAGTCTTGACCACGGTTGATCGTTAAGTTGGCAGCCGAATAATCGGTACCTGAAACTGCCTGAAAAACACCCGATGAAATGGCCGCTCCATCCAGAAACACGTTAGATGTATTGTTGGTGCGGGTTACAATGGTAAGGTAGTAGTCATCGAGTTGTGTGGCTTCCAGGGCGTTGAAATTGATCTCCTGAAGCTGTTGCTCGTTTGGACTGAGCATAATCATAAAGGGGTCGCCTGTACCCACTACCTGATTATTGTCGCAGCTCATAGTTAAGCTATATTGTGCCACCTGAACCGGTTTATCGGCCACAATAGATATTAACTCGTCTTCCACAAAAGTCTCATACTCACCAGCGTTGAGGGTATATTCAACCCCATTTCTGGTAAATTTTGTATCATCTTCCGAAGCCATTACCCTCAGCAAATAGGCTATGCGACCTTCGTAGGGCACTGCTATATAGTTTTTTCCCCAGGTGTTTACAGGATACATCTGTTCAAAGAGCTGATCGGCCGCAAAACCACCGGAGTAATCGGTGGTTCCCTGCGAGGCACTACAGTCTAAACCTCCGGTCACTCGGGTCCATTTGTTTCCTCCAAAAACCGCAAAATTCTTACAGTCATCAGCTTGCGCTGAAACTGAGCGTATGTAGGTTCCGGTAAGGTCGGCAAAGGCCTGCAGCTGATAAATTTCTCCACGGCTCAAGGTAATGGTAAACGGGTTTCCGGCCGGCTCTCCACTTACCAAAATTACGGAGGGAGTAATTTCAATGGTGGTATTATCTTCAGTGGCCACCACCAACAACTCTGAAGGACTAAGACTGGTTCCTATTGCATCGTTGGGACTATTTTCGAAGTAGGCCGATACATAGTACTCTTTACCAATTGAATTAATGGGCAAAACTACCGTGGCATCGGCACTGGCCTGCCGGTTGTTGAAGGCATATACACTTACGTTTTGGTTGGAAGTGACATGAACCGCTTTGCGCTCTATGGCTCCCGATGCTCGAGCGGCAAACTCGTTGTTGGTGCCAAAGCTCACTATTTCCTTGTGGGTAATACCCGGGGTTACCACCACAGTTCTTGTCTCATTGGTGTGGTAGAGAAATATTTCCACATTGGCCACTACCTTAGAGGTAATGAAAATTTCTAGCGAAGATGGCGCCTGAGCATCATTGTTCTCCATATAGCCGAACCAGAAGTCTTTACCTTCTGTGGTTACCTGGGCCCAGGTATGGGTCCAAAGCACAATGGTCAGCATGGTTATAATTAGTCTCCTCAACTTTCCACCCGGTCTAGTTAGTCGTAATCCTAAATATGATCAATTGCCCACAAATTTGAATGTAAGCAGCACTGTTTTTTGCTAGCTTCTTATTTGACTAAAGGCATAACGCTAAGTTTAGCGAAAACGACATTCTTTCTTCCGCTCATTTGCATCTTGAACGATTATTGAATTGCTTTGAGGCAAAATTCAGCGCATGGAGATTAAAGCTAAGATTGAAAAGATACTTCCTACCCAACAAATAACCGGCACCTTTAAAAAACGAGAGTTCGTGGTTGAATATGCCGAAAACCCTCAGTACCCGGAGTTTATCAAGTTCGAATGCATTCAAGACAAGTGTGAATTGCTGGATAATTTTGCTCCGGGGCAAACAGTGATGGTTAGCTTTAACCTTAAAGGAAGAAAATGGACCGACCCTAAAAACGGTGAAGACAAGTATTTTAACTCTCTACAAGCCTGGAAAATTGCTGCCGAAAGCAACAGTGCACCAGCCAGTGCAGCCAACGGAGCTCCGCCACCATCGGCTGCCGATGAACCCGACTGGTTGAGCGAAGATTCTGACGACTTACCCTTTTAACTGATGAAATACGATGTGGTAGTTATTGGTGGTGGTATAGTGGGACTTGCCACTGCCTACCAGCTCTTAAAAAAGAAACCACAGCTAAAGCTGATTTTGGTTGAAAAAGAGAAACAGCTCTGCCGACATCAGACGGGTAACAACAGCGGGGTTATACACTCCGGGTTGTATTACAAACCGGGGAGCCTCAAAGCGAAAAACTGCATTAATGGCTACCAAATGCTTCTGGACTTCTGCAATGAGGAAGGGGTGCCTTATGAACTATGCGGCAAAGTGGTTGTAGCTACCGATGAGTTTCAAAAGCCCTTACTTGAAAACCTTTATAAAAGAGGGCTGGAAAACGGGCTTCACGAAATTTCTAAACTCAGCCTTGAACAACTTAAAGAGATTGAACCTCACGTAAATGGTATAGCAGCTATTAAAGTGCCATATACCGGCATTATAGACTATACTGCCGTGGCCGAGAAATATGCCGAAAAAATTCGCCAGTGGGGAGGCACCATTGTACTGGGAGAAAAAGTTATTGCCATTCGGGAAAAAGGATCCTCTACCTGGGTTGAAACCCCCGCTCAGGCCTTAGAAACTGCACTAGTAATTAACTGCGGTGGGCTTTATTCCGACAAACTGGCACGAAAAACTTCCGATGAAGTTGACCTCAAAATCATTCCTTTCAGGGGTGAATATTTCAAACTAAAGCCGGAAAAAGAGTACCTCGTTAAACACCTTATTTATCCTGTACCCGACCCTAACTTCCCCTTTTTGGGCGTACACTTTACCCGCATGATCAATGGGGGTATTGAAGCCGGTCCAAATGCGGTTTTAGCCTTTAGAAGAGAGGGCTACAAAAAATCTCAGATTCATTTGGGCGAACTAATGGAATCGCTGTTTTGGCCGGGATTTCAAAAAGTGGCCTGGAAATACTGGAAAACCGGCATGGGCGAAATGTATCGTTCTTTTTCAAAGGCCGCTTTTACCAAGGCCCTTCAAAAACTTATTCCGGAAATTGAGGAAAACGATTTGGTTGATGGCGGTGCAGGTGTGCGTGCTCAGGCCTGCGACCGAACGGGAGGTCTTCTAGACGATTTTGCTATTTATGAGGCTAAAAATGCCATTAACGTGTGTAATGCACCAAGTCCGGCAGCCACCTCCTCACTTTCTATTGGCGATACGGTAAGTAATCTGGCCATACAGCGGTTTTGATTTTACAAAAGCCTAATGGCTTCATTTTTTGATTTAATTACGATTATCCTTAATTAGAAACATGAATATTTTTAGATCGGCATTAATGTGCCTTCTGCTTTTCACCAGCACCCTACTCACCGCTCAGGAATTCAACGTAATCTCCTACAATATTCGTTTCAACAATGCCTATGACAATGAAAACTGGTGGGGACACAGGAAAGAGGCCGCCATTGCCTTGCTCAATGCCCATAGCCCGGTAGTTTTCGGAGTTCAGGAGGCCGTTCTCGGTCAAATGAAATATATCGATGACCACATGCCAGATTATAGCTATGTAGGCGTTGGCCGCGATGATGGGAAAGAGCAAGGAGAGTTTAGCGCGGTATTCTATGACAACCGACAGGTAGAACTGCTCACCTCAGGAACCTTCTGGCTATCACCTTCTCCCGAAAGAGTATCGAAAGGCTGGGATGCAGCTCTCCCCAGAGTATGTACCTATGCCGAGTTTGAACACAAAGCCAGCGGAAAGAAATTTTGGTTTTTCAACACCCACTTCGATCATGTGGGAGAAGAAGCCAGAGCTAATTCGGCTCAGCTCATTGTAGATAAAATAAAACAAATAGCCGGAGACAAGGCTCCTATTGTATTGAGTGGCGATTTTAATACCACTCCAGATAAAGCTCCTTATGGACGTATAACTGCTTTTATGGACGATGCTTCAGCACTAAGCCCATCGGGAATCAAAGGACCAATTGGCACCTTCAATGGTTTTAAGCTGGATGCTGAACTTAAAAATAGGATTGACTACGTTTTCACCAAAAACCTAAACGTGTTGAACTATGCCCACCTGGATACCAAAAGAGATAATGGGCTTTGGGTAAGTGACCACCTGCCGGTGGTAGTTAAAATTGCTTTTCGTTGATAAACTCGAAAGCACGTATTTCGCTGTAAGTAAACTCTTCTCCCTTGCGCAAAAAGCCAACATGGCCTCCCCTTTCTGGTGTTTCCAGAAAGAGACTGGGATTCTTTTGAGCCATCTCATAAGGATAGCACCGCCCTTTAAGTAGTGGGTCGTTAAGTGCATTAATGATCAGACAAGGCCTATCTAGCTTCTCCAGAAACGGATAGGGATTGCAGTATTCATAAAAATCCTTGGCCGAACTAAAACCGTTCAATGGAGCTGAATATCGCTCATCGAACACCTGAAGTGAGGCAATATCGTCAATACCCGATAAGTCAATTTCCGGAAACTGAAGTGCTTTGGCCTTAATTTTAAGAATGAGTTTCTTCAGGAATCGCTGTTCATACAAGCGGTTTTCTCTTTGGTAAAGTGTTTCTACACTTTCGGGCAAATAACAAGGAGCAGAAATAGCCACGGCCGATCTCACCTGGGCGGGTAGCGGAAATTGGTCCAGCTCCCCAAGGTATCTGATGGTCTGCCCTCCACCCATGCTAATTCCCACCAAAGCCACTTCCTCATAGTCGCCAGATAGCAAAGCATGGTTGACCACTGTTCTCAGATCATAACTGGCGGCATGATGATAAAGTACTTTCTGTCGGTTCATTTCTCCATTGCATGTTCTGTTGTTCCAGGCCACTACGTCCCAACCATTCCCCACAAAGAGTTTTACAAGAGCCTTTACATAATGACGATTTGAGCCCCCCTCCAGACCATGGCTAACAACCAGCAGCCGCTGATTTCCCGCCTTCACCCAATCTATATTGAGAAAATCATCATCGGGGGTCTCAATCTTCTCCCGCTCGTAATTCACCCCTTTAATTTTACGCATCATACTAGGGTAAATGGTCTCTATGTGTTTATTAAACAGGTAAAAGGGAGGTCCTTGATACCTCGATTGAATTAAGGGCATTCTGTTTCATTTATCTTTGGTGCAAACAAGAGAATATTAAACAATCTGAAAACCATTTTTTGTTTATTCGTGGCTCAATGCAAAAAGTAAAGTACTGCCTTTTACTTCTCATAGGCTGTATAGGCCTCCAGATTGGCCAGGCTCAAACCATTAGGGTGGTGAACCGCGAAAATGGCAAACCCATTGATTTGGTAACTATTAGAGAACGAGGAACAGACCATGGGGCAGTAACCAACACTCAAGGGCTGGCTGAGCTTAAGGGTTTTGGTGCTGATGCGGACATAATTCTAATGCACCCCGATTTTAAATCTCACATAGTGCGCCTCTCCCGATTATTAAACAGAGGGGCTATAGTAGAACTCACTCCTTTGCCCCAAACCTCAGCATATCAATACCGAAACTGGGCTCTTTGGGCCGAAGATACTCCTCATGAAATATTGGCTTTTCAGCGAAAAACCCTATCCATAACAGAGCCTTTGTCATCGGCCGAAGTTCTAGGAGCTAACCACCAAATATTAGTGGCTAAAAACTTACAAAATGCCGGAAGCCCACTCATTAGAGGTTATTCGGGCAATGCCCTGCTTACCCGTCTGGACGGTGTGCGGCTAAACCATGCCCTGTATAGCCGAATTGACAACACACACCTGATGGTGGTTGACCCCAACAACCTCTACCAAACCTTGGTTTTACCGGGCACGGGTGGCTTACAATCCAGCAGCGATGCCCTGGGCGCAACCATAGACTTCCTCACCAAAACTCCAACCTTTGCAGATGGTGAATATCTGGGCATTTCTTCCGGAGGGCTACTCCGGTATTCTTCGGCCAATGGGAGCATTACCGGCAACTACCAGATCGAGTTTAACCTCCCTAATATGTCCAGTTACTCCAGTCTTAGTTATACCAAAGCAGACGACCTGAGAACCGGAGCCAACCGACCAAAGTCACACCCTGATTTTGGCAAAAGACTATCTTATGTAATCCGTGAAAACAACACGGATGAGGTGGTTAACAATGAGAACGAAAACCGACAGGTTTTCAGCGGGTATGATCAATACCATTTTTTACAGAAGCTCCGCTGGAGTTTGGGAAGTTTCATGGACTTCACCTATTCTTTTCATTATTCAGGAACTTCCCATTTGCCACGATACGATAAACTCACTTATACCGTCAACAACACTCCGGCCCATGCCCAGTGGTACAATGGCCCACAACTCTGGCTTATGCACAGCCTTAAAACCAGCTTTTATTACCCTTCTCGCTGGTTCGATCGGATAGACATTACCACCGCATTCCAATTGACGGAAGAGCGGGTGAATAGTAGAAACTTTGGCAGCAATCAACTACGCATGCAACAAGCAACCGTTGATGCGCTATCGGTGAATGTAGATTTAGAGAAGGCCGTGGGTTTTAATGGCAAGCTCTACTATGGTTTAGAGCTCTTTTCCAATAAGGTAGAAAGTAAGGCACTAAGCAGAGACATTGTAACGCTTAGGGAAATGGATATCCAGACCGAATATCCAAACAATGGTGCAGATTATAATCTGGCCAACCTGTATTTGAGTGTTAAAGACCAGATAAGCGAGAGACTTGTTATAAGCAGTGGAGTAAGGTATACCTACACCCGGCTCAGGAGCGATTTTACTGACAAAACCTATATCGATTTTCCTTATGATGTATTGGTTAATGAAACAGGTGCACTAACCGGTACAATTGGTGCTTCTTATAGGCCCGGCTCTTCCTGGAAACTGGGATTACTGCTCTCTTCAGGTTTTCGGCCTCCGAATATTAGCGACAATAGTCGGTTTTTTTCCGAGTGGCCCGGCATGGTGCTAGTACCCAACCCAGACCTGCAACCGGAAACTAATTACACCATAGAGTACTCCATAGCCAACAAAAGCAACTCAAACTGGGGTATTGAGTGGATACAATATCTGTCCTTTCTGCAAAACACTTTTACAGTGGCACCATTTCTTTTCAACAATCAGGACGAACTGAACTATGAAGGTGAAGTGGCCAAAGTATTGGCGCTGCAAAATATGGAAAGAGCACAGGTGTGGGGCACCTCATTGCGTGGCTACTGGAAAACCTCACAAGGCATTCATATTTCCGGAAGCCTAACCTATACTCATGGCCAGAATTTAGAAACCGGGGTCCGTTTACCACACATTGCTCCATTCTTTGGCCAATTGAGCATGGCTATGACACACCAAAAATTAACCACCCGGTTCGAACTAGAGTTTAGTGATGGTGTTCCGTGGCAAGAGCTCCCTCCTTCAGAGAAATACCGACAACACCTGTACTCAGCCGATGGAGCCCTGTCATGGTACATCGTCAATATTAAGAACAGTTACCAACTCAATAATTACTACAGTATCAACTTTAATTTGGAGAACCTGCTAAACGTACATTATCGCAGCTACACTTCGGGCCTCAGTGCTCCGGGTTTTAATGTTGTAATTGCCGTTCGGGCTAACTTTTGAGTTCGTAATACTTTGTTAATCTTAGGTTTACCTTTTAGAAAAAGTGGCATACTACATTTATACTCAAATACATATCTATTCATATTTATTGGGTGTTCATAAAAAAGGTCTGTACTGCAGACTTTTTTTATGCGCTAACATTCCGTTTTTGCTGGGCCTATCTATAACTTGCGAGCCGAAAAATTGAAAGAGGTATTAAAGGCATCGAATCGTGCCGGTCAATGACTAAGGTTTCTGGAAGAATGGTCAACCCAACGGAATAAAACATACTGAAGGAAACCCCATCAAAAGCATGAGGGCCAATTCTTGCTTTCAATTTTTCTTGACATACTCGGTTTTAAAAAAACAGGGTTACTTACTTAAGTCGCAAG
>NZ_DBHC01000024.1:0-2654 GCF_002296035.1 Roseivirga sp. UBA838 | reverse complement strand
TTTCCGGCATGACGTTCTTTTCGTACATCGAACTCAGGTTAATTTACCTCGTCAACCCTATCATCAATCCCCTCACAATTTTCCCGTTCGAATGTTCTTCGCAAGCTATTTTTTCAGCTTTATGGTTGTTTCACCGGGTTATTGGAGAACCTAAAATTCTTGGCCGATTGCGGCTCTGGTAGTCCGGGTTTACAGTCTGAGTTAGGAACGAGCCTTCTTGATTGCACCTCAAGCTCTAATACGCCCGCCCAAACATCCAGGTCATAGTCTGCAGAGTCATCAGCTGCTTCAACTTCCCTGACCTTTGCAGAAGCATCTTCAATATCTATGGCCATAACTAGCGTACCATTGAGTTCTTTTTGATTAGGTATTCTTGCTTCGTTCCATCGGCCCGGAATAATGTTTTCCGTAATGATTTCCAAGGCCTCCATCTTTTCGGCATCTTCTTCAATCAACCTGGCCTTTCCAAAAACATTCACCGATCGATAATTTACCGAATGGTGAAAGACCGATCTGGCCAGCACGATGCCGTCCAGATGAGTAACATTGAGGCTTACTTTTTCTTGGTTTAATAAAGAGAGCATCATGCGGTTTTTAAGCGAACCGTGGATAAGTATAGTATTTCCTTTTCGCCCATAAGCGGTTGGAATTACTATAGCAGTTTCCTCAAACACATAGGGGATCTGACAAATGAAGTGAGAGTCTAAAATGTTGTAAATGAGTTCTTTGTTGTACTGGGCTCGTTTCGACCCTCGAACCACTTTGTTCAAAGGGTTTTTACTGAATTCTGACATGACCTGAGTTTTGTTCAGCTAAATGTCTACATTTATCGGACTACTTATGTAATCCGGTTTTTAATATATGAGTAGTCCGGCTATGGTGGCACTTCCTCATTTAATCAATATCGATCGGGACACTGAGTTACCAGTCTACCTCCAGATTAGTAATGGACTTATTCAACAGATTAAGGCTGGTGTATTGCGCCCCGGTAGCAGGTTGCCGGGAACCAGGGCTATGGCCCAGAGTTTTGCAGTACACCGCAAAACGGTGGTCGCTGCCTATGAAGAGCTATTCAGCCAGGGGTGGATTGATGTACGGCCATCACAGGGTACTTTTGTGAGCGAAAGTTTACCGAACGTACTGCCCAATAAACTAAGTGAAGTTTCGGAAGGAAGAAGTATAAAACACTCCGGTTTTACTTTCTATACCAAAGCTCATTTGAAAAGGGTTTTGCCCGATATACCTCAGGGTCTGACTCTGGATGAAGGTATTCCGGATGTGCGAATTGCCCCGGTCAATGATATCATTAAACATTATAGAAGCTTTGTTGCCCGGTCGTATAACAGCCGTCATTTAAGCTACGGCTCGGTGTATGGCGATGCTTTATTGCGCGAAACACTGGCCGGGTTTCTTCAGGAAACCAGAGGGATGGCCGTGGAAAAAGACAACATAATGATTGTGAGAGGTAGCCAAATGGGGACATATCTGGCCTCACAGCTACTTTTTAAGAACAAAGAACTGGCCGTGGTAGGCGAGACCAACTACATTGCAGCCAATCTTACCATGCTGGAAGCAGGGGCGAAGGTCAAAACAGTTTCTGTAGATCATAAAGGAATTAGTACCTCTGAGCTTCGAAAACTCTGTGGGCAGGAAAAAGTAACTGCCGTGTACGTAACCTCACATCACCATCACCCCACTACTGTAACCCTTAGTGTGGAAAGGAGAATAGAGCTCCTCCAATTGGCTGAAGAATATGGTTTTGCCATTTTGGAAGATGACTACGATTATGATTTTCACTATCGAAATGCCCCTTTGCTTCCTCTGGCCAGTGCCGATCGTTCGGGGCAGGTAATTTACATGGGTGCCATTTGCAAAATTGTGGCACCGGCTTACCGTGTTGGTTACTTGGTGGCTCCCAAAGATTTTATCGATGAAGTAGCACACCTCAGAAGAATTATTGATAGGCAAGGTGATGCTATTTTAGAAAGATCCATAGCGCTAATGATTCGTCAGGGCGACTACCAAAGGCATACCAAAAAGGCTCTGAAAATCTACAGGGATCGCAGAGATCACTTTTGCCAATTGCTGAAAACTGAGTTGAGTGAATTTGTACGCTTCAAAGTACCGGAGGGAGGACTTGCCGTGTGGGTTGAACTTCGGGAGGACATGAGCTGGATAGACATTGCGGAAGCCTGCAGGCAGAAAGGGTTAAACATTCCTGATTATCAAACTTATAACTTCAATCATACGGCTAATAATGGAATACGAATGGGTTTTGCTTCCATCAATTTCCAAGAGCAAACTCAAATAGTTTCAGTGTTGAAGGAGGTGATGAATCACCTCTAATCCCTCTTTGTAAGGAGGAGAATTCGGTATGATCCGGTTTTTTTATCCCGATCGAAGCCGAGGGATTGGCCAAAGATTCTAGTTGTGCAGATCCTTCGACAAGCTCAGGATGGAGAAAATAATGCAGTTTCGGATAGCATGGATGTCTTCTAACTCTCGATAGTAATCGGGAGAGGTGTCTACTGGGCGGAGGTGAATTAACTAATATTCTATTTTAACCTGAGTTCGATGTAAGAAAAGAACGTTATGCCGGAAAAACAGGTCTTAAACTCTCAAAAAGGCCTGTTTTATCCGGTATCTCAACAGAG
>NZ_DBHC01000020.1:124237-240683 GCF_002296035.1 Roseivirga sp. UBA838 | reverse complement strand
TCGTACATCGAACTCAGGTTAAATTAGTCTGTTGTAAATCATAAGCCCGCCTGCATCATTTTACCCTTTGTCCGTCTTGTTTGGCAAAACGATATAAAATGATGACAATCAATAGAGAACTACCTGTTGCCATAATAGGAGCAGGCCCTGTAGGATTAGCGGCTGCTTCTCATCTGGCGTTAAGAAATATCCCTTTTCTCATATTCGAAAATGGCCCTGAAGTTGGTCATAATGTTTCAGACTGGAAGCATGTAAAAGTGTTTTCACCCTGGCGCTACAACATAGACAAAGCGGCAAAGGAGATATTGACAAGGTCGGGCTGGGTTGAACCCGACCGTGAGGTTCTGCCCACCGGGGCGGACTTGGTGAACCAATACCTGAGGCCGTTGGCCGGGCACCCTAAAGTAAAACCATATCTACACCTGAATTCCACCGTCTTAAGCATCACTAAAAAAGGAATCACCAAGGTGAATTCTCACAACAGAGATTCTTCGCCTTTTGTAATCTGGGTTAGGCAGGAAGAAACGAACTTATCTTTTGAGGCATCTGTGGTAATTGATGCTTCAGGCACATGGCAAAACCCCAATCCCATTGGCTCAGGAGGTAGTTTTGCACAAGGTGAGCATGAACATCGGCATAAAATTGCTTACCGTATTCCGGATATTTTGGGAAAAGATAAACAGCGATATGCCAACAAGTCGGTTCTCGTAGTTGGTGGAGGCCATTCAGCCATTAACTCATTGCTTAGTTTGGCCGAGTTAAAGGTAGATTACCCCAATACCCGGCTACATTGGGCACTTCACTCAGAGAGTCTTTCAAAGCTTTATGGTGGTAGAGAGCAAGATGCTTTGGAAGCAAGGGGAGCTTTAGGCACAAGGATAGAACAGTTAGTTAACTCCGGCCAGCTGAGCCTGCACATGCCCTTTTACATTGATAGAGTAAGCTCAGAAGATGGAACCATTGCTGTTCATGGTTTATTAGAGGGCAAAGATCATACGGTTTCTGCAATCGATGAGATTATTGCGAACACCGGAGCCCGGCCCAATTTTTCGATGCTGCAAGAAATTCGGTTGGCGCGAGACCCTGCACTTGAATGTGTGCCTCAGTTGGCAGAGCTTATAGATCCCAATATACACAGTTGCGGTACGGTACGTCCGCATGGAGAGTTGGAGCTCAAACAACCTGAAACCAATTTTTATGTGGTAGGGGTGAAAAGCTACGGAAGGGCACCTACTTTCTTAATGGCTACAGGCTATGAACAAGTGAGGAGTATTGCCGCTTGGCTAGATGGCGATATAGAAGGAGCTAAAAGAGTGGAGTTAGATTTGCCGGAGACCGGGGTTTGTGGTTCTACCAATGAAGGCGATTTATCTTGTTGCGGATCTGTGAGTAGCCCAGCGGAGTCTGATAGTGAAGTTGCAGGATGTTGTGGAGGGGCCCCGACTGAAAACACTGAAGCGTGTTGTAAACTGGATGAGGTAAAAAAGGCAGAAGGAGAGGAAGGGTGTGGTTGTGGAACCACTGCCACGGTTACTCATGCGCATGCTTCTGCCTGCTGTGGTTAGATGCGCTCAACACAGGCAAACTCTGGCCGGTTAGAAGTGGAGAATGCAACCCTGTCGTTGAGGCCAACAGTTCGATCTTCTTTGGCCATGACGCTCGGAAGCATGGCCGATGCTTTTCTCTATGCCTACCTGCCATTAAATGCTACAACCTTAGAGTTAAACGCCTTTTCAGTAGGAGCCATATTAAGCATTAATAAGTTTGTCCGGGTTTTATCAAATCGATGGGTCAATGCTCTGGCCGCGGTCACAGGACTTAAGCATATTGTAAGTATGGCAATCTGTTTGGCAGCTCTCACCTCAATGTCTTATGCCTTTGAAATGCCTTTATGGTTTTGGTTGCTTGTGCGGGTTGTTTGGGGAATCAGCTACTCCATGTTTCGATTTGCTTCAGTTCAGTATGTACAATTAGCACCGCACAAAGGAGAAGCCCTGGGTATAGCTACATCGATTAAAGAGCTTGGGCCGGTGCTTGCCTATTGGTTTGGACCAATAGTACTAGCAACATGGGGGGCTTCACCAGTATTCCTTACTTCTGCCATGGCCACGCTCATGGGGATGACATTACTCCACAACCTTCCAAATCCTAAGGCTAAGGTAGTGCTAAAAGAAGTCGTACGTTTTCAAAAGCCCAATTGGCTCGATGGATGGGTATTTATTTCCTCCTTTCTAATCGATGGATTTGTGGTAGTGACAGTTAGCATACTGCTGCGATTCCATGCCAATTTCTGGTCGGAACATGTGCTGATGAATACGGCAATTTTTATCTCTATGAGAAGGGTTTTTCAGATTATACTGGCTCCTTTAACAGGCTCTGCTATTAGGCGTTACGGTCATAGACTGGTGTTTGCCTTATCTTCTGGGTTGATATGCATTGCCTTAGGCTTTATGGCCGGAGGTATTATAGTTGAGGCTTTAGTAATAGTGTTCGCAGCCGCTGCGGTCAATAATGTTTGCATGCCTTTGTTTGCTTTGCAAAGAAGTTCAATCCGGGAGAATTACAATGCGTTTGCCAAGCTCTCAACAGCTAAAGACATAGGTGCTGCAGTAGGGGCATTGATTGGCCTACCCTTGGTTGGTGTAGTTGAGCCCCGGTGGATATTTAGTGTGTTGTGTGTTGGCTCTATCTATACTCTGTATCGGGTGCTAAGACGATAAACTACGAACAATGGGGAATGAGAAGAGAGACCGCAAGGGAAGTAGCAGCTGTTTTTATATGGCTGAATCAATGCACAGAGAGCAATTGGCCGATAGAAGAAGGAGGCTTGGGAAGAAGGTTAGGCCGGAGAGCTGCTTTTAACTCTAAATCTCATTTTGTTTAAAAGCTGGTTGAGTATGAGCAGTTCTTTTTCCGACAGATTGTCCATCTCCGCATCCAGTTGGGGCATGTGGGTATTAACTTGTTGCAGCAGTTTTTGTCCACTTTCGGCAATAAAAACCTGAACCAAACGGCCATCGTGCGGGCAAGGTCTTTTCCAAATCAGGCCTTTGCTACACAAACGATCAACCAATCGAGAGGTGTCGGCATTACTTACAATCATTCGTTCCCTGATCTCTTTGGTGCTAATAGGCTCCGGAAATTGTTTATCGAGAATAGAAAGCACATTGAATTGCTGTTGAGTAATGTCATAGGGCTTCAGAAAAGCCGAAATTTTTTCGCCCAACCAGGCTGCAGTATACTGAAGATTTACACGCAACCTCTGTTGTTCATTAAGGAACTCACCATTTTTTAACTGTTCTTCCATAGTGGGGCGTTTTCTTGGCTACTCGAACGATTTTTAAATATACTAATGTTCCCACATTAATAAAGCTCTTGGCTGGTGGTGCTTCGCTGTGATTGCCTATGAACAAAGAGAGCCACCCGACTAAGCCGGGCAGCCCTCAACCAACACACACTTAACTCTACCTTTAATGGTTTTCGTCTATGCTTTTAAGCATTAATAGCCTCTTCTAAGGGCTGTGCTTCAGGAAAGTCTATGGCAAAATCAAATAGATTGTGCACGTAATTGGCAAGGGTTTTACTCGCCACAAGGGCAACAAGGTCTACCAGGGCTGCCTGATCATATCCCTGAGCCAAAAATTCTTCTACTTTATCTTCTGAGGCTCTTCCACGATTTTCTACAAGGCTCTTGGCTAAACCAACAATGGCGTTCAGTTTGGCATCGGAAGAGCGACCTTGTCTTAGTGCTATGGTTTCTTCTTCTGTAAAGCCATTCATTTTCCCCAGAGTGGTGTGTGCTGCCTGGCAATAAGTGCAACCATTAACTTGCGAAACAACCAGGTTTACGGCTTCACGCTGTTTTGCATTGAATGTGCCTTGGGCTTGTGCATCCTGAAAGGTTAGGTAAGAAGCAAGGGCATTGCCGGAGTATCCTATAGAGGCATATAGATTAGGCACCATGCCTAGCTTTTTCTCTAGTGCATCGAAAAGTTGCTGACTCTCAACACTAACCTCATCTCGGGTGGGTACATTAAATGTTCTCATAATTGTTTGTTTAATTTTTTCGAAGTTCAGGAAGTTAACTGGTGTTTAAACATTAAAGTTCAAACATTGAAAATAAAATTATGAAACATTTATAGTATGTTGATTTTCAGGTCTTTATTGTTTTAGTGAATACACGGCTTGTTATTAGGTATACAGCCAGGCCCAGTATATGAGGACAAACTGTAGGGGGAGTCTCAGCCAAAGTGCGACTTTGTACCAGCGTTTTTTACCCTTATAAGAAGTGAGCATGTAGAGGTTGGCCGGGAATACGGCTAGCAGCGTGGCAATAAGACCCCAAGCTCCAATGTTTTGAGTGCTTGGGATAAGCAATAGGGCTCCAAAAAGTGCTTCAAACAGGCCACTGAGATAAACCAGTATTCGGTGGAGTGGGAGGTAAGGGGGCATTATTTTCATATACAGCTTGGGCTTTACAAAGTGCATTAGCCCGGCCATGATATAAACAACCCCCATTAAGGTTTTTCCTATATCCATTACTTTAGAACCTCTTTGAGGCTCGAACGTTTGTTAATGAGTTCCGGAATTTCGTCTATTTTCGGATTGATTGCCAGAATTTCGCCATCCGGGCTGATCAAATAATAGAATGGAAGAAAAACAACTCCTAGCTGTTCCAGAAAAGGATTTTGAAACCCTTTTTCAGCAAAAGCCTGCTTCCATGGGTAATTCTTATTATTCAGGTGTTTTAAAGGAAATTCCTTGTTGGAGTCGATCGATACTGCAAGCACTTCTAATTTTCCTTCTAATTCCTCGTAAACTGGCAGTAATGATCCAAACCCTTTAATGCAAGGAGCACACCAGGTAGCCCAGAAGTCTATCAGAACATACCTATCCGAAAAACTGTTTTGGGTATAAGTTTCACCATTGAACCCTTCAAAGGAGAAGTCGGGAAAAGGATCTCCCGGGTTTATTCGTTCCTGTCGGTCTAAAGAGAGCATAACGGACTTCAGGTCTAGCGGATCGAGAAGGGTGGTGTCTATGGTAGATAATAGTTGCTGTGACTGATCAATGGTAATAAAGTCGCTGGTGACTACTTCTGAAGTAAGTTCTGCTATAAATTCGTTTCTGGGATAGAGTTTAGTTATGGAGTCCATGTATAAGTAAAGGGCATTGCCTCTCAGTTTTTGCTCATCCTCCATAATTCCTTCAAGGTCGCTAAGAATTTGCTTCATTTGGCTGTTTGTGGAGCTGTGTACTTCAACGAGCCTAATGAATGGTTCTTTATAAGTTGTTTTAAGCGATATTTCCTCATTGTTTAAGAAGAATTGTGCGCTGTATATTCCATCGGCCTTATGAGTAATGGTGGCGTTACGTACGTACTCAACCGACCCCGTAAATTCAAACCGTCCATCTTCTGTAAGCGTACTGTCTACGTAATTTCCATAGCGAAGAAATACATAGCCCTCATAGTTTTCAATGGTACCCTGGATCTTGAATTCTGGTTTAGAATTACATGAGCAAATTAGAAGTAGAACAAACAGGAATAGAGTAGATTTTGTCATAATGGTGCGTTTTTGTTTAAGTTAATAATTGTTGAAAGCTTTTTAAAAGCAAAAATCCGACCTGTTTATACAAGCCGGATTTTCGCGTTTGTAGGCAAGAGCCTTATTATTTTTTGCTATCGATAGCTTCCGCTTTCCAAACGTTGTTCTCGCGGTTCACATCGGCCATTCGTCCAGATGGGTCGATTTCAACGGAGGCAATCTCCGAGGCTGGTCTATTGATAGTAAATTCATAAGTAGGGTGAGTCCATGGCCAGTCAGGGTGTACCACGCGCGGGTCGTTGGTTTCGGCTGGTTTTTCACCTCGCATCATGCGCAACGCCATGTAGTGTACCTCTTTGGTCCCATCCTTGTAAGTTACGACTACGTCCATTGGCATAGGCATTAACCCAACTCTTTCGAGTGTAACTTTGGTGCGGTTGTTTTCGCCAACTACTTCTTTCACTCCGTAGTCAATGGTTTTAGTAGTGTACACAAAATACTCATTGTACCAGTCTAGCTCCAGACCTGAAACACGCTCAAATACGCGTAGAACATCGTTCGGATTAGGGTGTTTAAACTTCCATGTTTCAAAATACTCTAAGAGTCCTTTGTTAAGGGCTTTCTCTCCAATTACATAGCCCATCTGGCTCATCCAAACGGAGCCTTTACTATAAGCAGCTGCTCCGTAGGCACCATTTAGATGGTAGTGATCTGAATGAGTGCTTAGAGGCTCTTCTACTCCGCTGGTTGCCAATCTCAGGTAACCACCATTGGCGGGCATTCCCAAGTTCTCAATAGTTTCTTCGGCTGTATCGCGACCCGCTATGTGGCTTATGATGCGAGAAGTGGCATAAGAAGTAAACCCTTCGTCCATCCAGGGGTGCAGGGCTTCGTTGTTACCCAATACTCCATGGTACCAATCGTGCATGGCTTCATGCACAGTTACACCTAGCAGACTACCTCGCATACCTGTAATCATGGTAGACATTGGGTACTCCATGCCTCCGTCACCTCCCTGAATAACAGAGAACTGCTTGTAAGGGTATTGGCCGAAGTGTTTATTGGCATATTCAAAAGCTTTTTCAGCCAAAGGCATGAGCTTTTCCCAGTTTTCTTCATTCTGACCTTTTTGGTGGAAGAAGTGAAGCTCCATTCCGTTTTTCATGGTCAGCTTGTCGTGAATGTAGTCTGGGTCGGCTGCCCAGGCAAAATCGTGAACATTAGGAGCCACAAAGTGCCAGGTAAGTTTACCATTCTTCACTTTTTGTTTTACGGTTTGTCCTTTGTCTTCATATCCGTGGCCAATTTCTAGTGGGTTCTGAAGATAACCGGTACCACCAACAACATAGTCTTTGTCAATCGAAATTTTTACCTCAAAGTCACCCCATACCCCATAGAACTCGCGGCCTATGTATTCATCGGCATGCCAGCCCTGATAGTCATACTCGGCCAGTTTAGGAAACCACTGAGTCATGGTGTAGCGTACGCCCTCGGCATTGTCTCTTCCGGTTCTGCGAATTTGTACCGGAACCTGACCTTCAAAGTTCATGTCAAAGGTTACTTTTTGTCCCGGTTTAATGGGCTCATTGAGTGAAACTTCGAGTACTGTGCCTTCTACCTTATACGTTACATCTTTGCCGTTTTGCTTTAGGGAAAGAATTTTTTGGTAGCCTATTTCATCGTCAGAGAGTTTAGAGATTCTATCGCCCACTCTTCTGTCTGGGTCATCAATGGTTCTTGATCTTACGTCCATCATGCTTCCCGGCTGGAAAGCATTAAAATATAGGTGATAGAACACCTTGTCCAGTTCATCAGGAGAGTTGTTGGTATATTCCAGTTTTTGTACTCCCGTAAATCGGTTGGTATTTACGTCCATGTCTATTTCCATGTAGTACTTGGCATATTGCTGCCATCGCTCATGGTCTTTTCTATCGGCCTTCTTCTGGGCAAATGCCACTGAAACTGACAGGCCACAAAGCAGTATTATCGCTTTAAGTTTCATATTCATTTCAATAGGTTTTCAGACTCGGAAATTATCAAAGTTTGTTTTGCCCAACAAATCAAATGGGTTGAATGGATCGATTATAATTTTAGAAAAAAATTATAGACAAGTATTACTCTTGCTAAGACCTTAACTAGTAAGGTTATATGTGATATCTAATGTAATAACAGGGGCGGGTAATTGCCTGCCTTTACCTGAGCTTGTAGCGAATCTGAAACTTTACATCGGTGCGCTGATTGCTTTCAATGGTTTCGAGTCCGCTTCCTATGGTTTTTCTATCGTAATAGCGCGTTCTTGCCCATCTGGCCCACAGGTCTAACTTTCTACTCGCTTTGTATTGAATGAGAATGTAGTTTCTAACGCCTTCACCACTATAGGCAGGAATTGAAAAAGAATACAATACATCTCTCTCATAGGCATATTGCCTGTTGTTTGCTCCCTCAGTATCGAATAGTGCTATGCGGCCACTAAGAATAAGTTTACCGAAATCATACACCGCATCTTGTATAAAGGCATATCCATCATTCTTTTCTGTATATAGCTGAAAATGGCTGTATTGAACTCTCGATTTTAGTGAAAGGCCGGGAGCCAGCCGATAGTCAAAGTTGACCAAAACCTGCTGCCTGACTCCGGGTCTTATTATGGTGTTGCCGGTATCTGTTTCTGTGGCGTTCTCTTCGCGGGTCTTTTTTCTGTATTGAATATAAGAATGGACTTTTGAGTTGGGTAAGTAGTTGACTCGTAGTAGGTAGTCGTTGCCTTCCGAAGGGGCATTTACCCGGTATCTGAGCCAGGGAAACTGAAAAGAATCGTAGTAGGCCGTTACAAAGAGCGATCGGTTCAGGGTGTATTTAAGTCCCCAATAAATACCGCTTTCATTAATGTTGCGGCTTCCTTCTGCAAATGAAGCTCCCCTAAGGGCGTGAAAATCCCGACTGTAGTTGCGCCATAACAGAGCAAAGTCTACCCTGGGAGATAGGGTGGTGGTGAGCCCGAACACTCCGCCTTTTCCTCCACTTTTGGAAACACCTGCTTCACCAAAAATCCTGAATTTGTTGATGTTGAAGTTGGCATAAACACTGCCGTTGCTATTGCTTTGGCCCGAAAACTCAAATAGATTGTAGCCCTGATTGCTACGCTGTATAGGGATGTTAAAGTTGTTGTTGCTGATAACAAAGCCCAGCTGAGTTCTTCCATTCACTTTGAAATGAAGGTTTGCCCCGGCCACTGTTTCGGTAATTTGTTTTTTATTATCAATTTCTGATGGAGTGCGGTGGAACCCCGAGGTTTGAATGGATGAAAAATATTGCTCAAAGGTTTCTTCATCTTCTTGCAATGCGGCATCTTGTTTTAAGCGTGAGAAAAAAGCGGTTAGGGCTACCTTCTCGGAGAGCGAATATGTAGCCGCAACCCCTCGCAAAAAGCCACCTTCTAACACGGAAGTATAAGGCCGAATGCCGAGGTTTACCCTTTCAAGCGTATTGATGGTTTCGGAGCCTTTTCCAATGGCAAAACCTGCTCCAAATATGAGCCCTTGCCCAAACTGCAACTGGTAGTCTCCCACTATTACCTTTCTCCATTGGTTATTATTCTCAAGCATGGCATGTGCAGACCAAAAGTCCATGCCATAGCGCTTGCTGTCAGGATCCCAAACAATGGCTTCGCCCGGATCTTTTTCGGTAGTAAAGCCAAAGCTAAAATCTCCCGGTTTTGCTACCCGATACCGAAGGTATTGTTTACCTCTACTACCTGCATAGCGCGTATCGGTGGGAGATTCCGGAGGATCAAAGCCTCTTTTTTTCTCTAAGGTTTGCTCATAACGGTATATGAAGTAGTGGTTTCTTTCGCTCAAAATACGTTGCCAGAGAGGCCGGTTGTCGGTAGTTAGGTCTTGTGCATTTATGGTAATAAATGGTAGAATTTTCTCTATAGTGGCCAGGTCGAACTCTGGCACTAGTTGAAGCTCATATTCGGTGAGCAGTTTGCCATTGCGAGCAATGTAGGCTTTCAGCGAATCTATTTGTGGGTCAGAAAGTATGTACAAGCCTCTAAGGTCCTCGATGGAGGCTGTGTTGATGTTTACCGGTGTTTCGTAAAGCAGTAGAAGACGCTCGTACAGGTCTTCATAGTTCAGCGATTCTTCTTGAGTATTGAAGAGTGATTCAATAAAAAGCTGTAAATCAAAATTTTCCCGTATTTGGGCCCTTAGTGGAAAATGGCTGATTACGAGCAGCAAAATCAAAGCCGGAAGCACCCACTTTTTCATGGTTGCTTAATTTGGTAGCCGAGCCCAAAATTATGCGTAGCGCCTGTGCCGCGGTTAGAGCGGACGGCATAATTAATCTTAAATTTCTTGAGCGTAAGGCCCGCCCCAAAAGAGTGCCGATTGGTTTGGGTAGAAAAACCTGTTCTCAACTCAAGGTTTTCCATAAGACCATAGGCTATACCCAGGCGTAGGTCCGGTTTGTCTTCTACATTCTTATCGCCCTCCATATAAATAGCCAAGGCCTCATCGGGTTGATATTTGAGCGACAAGCGAATGATAGTTGGCACGCGTTCGCCACTTTCTTCGGCAATTACCGATTGGGTGAAGTTATATACGTGGGCACCAAAATGTAACTGCTCCGTGAACTCTGCTAATACGCCCATTTCGCCAATAAAAGTGGCCCTTTTGCCAAAACCATCGATATGGTATTGTAATACGCTGGTTTTAGCTCCAAGACTCATAATGCCAATTTTTCGGGCAAAACCAAGGCTGGCCATTTGGTTGCTAAAAAGCTCGTCTCCAAAGCGATATACTCCAAAGGAGGCCGTTCCCCAGTTGGTCTCATGGTTCACAGCGGCCATGACCGTATTAAAGGGGGCAAAGTTGAAAATGGTTTGATAGCTAAAAGCTGCATTAATGCCTTCATTGGCAATAAGCCCGGCAGGATTATTGAAAACCGACCATTCATTGGCCGTAGAAGCAGATACTCCACCAAGAGCCAGAGAAATAGGGCCTTTGGGAGGAACACCAGCCAATTGTGCGTTCGCCACAAAGATTAGTTGAATAAATAGAAAAAAAGTGAGTGTTACTCTTCGCACTTCCGAATATAGGAAATTAGGGGTTTAGATGGGGCAAATAATCTAAAGTGCCGATCTGAAATTGAAGAAGAAGCCCGTGCTTCCTTCACGGTTAATGCTATACTCCAGTCGAACCACAAAATCGTAGTAGGTGACAATATCCAGACCCACACCTACACTACCAATCCACTGATTGTTGTAGAAGTTGTTGATGTTAGAAGCCAGTGAATCTCCGGCATAGCCGGTATCCAAAAACACCTTTAAGTAGAAAGCATAAGGTAATGTTCTAAACTGGTCGATCATACTTCTAGGGTTGATTTGCTTAACTCCTTTAAGCACCTCGTAGCGCAAAGCCGTACGGTACGAAGCCAAAAAATCACTTTCAATAACGTAGCGCTCATAGCCCCTGATGAAATCGGGGTTATAACCAAAACCAGCCCGAATCAGATAGGGAATTTCATCGGAGAAGTTTTTGTAAATGTCTACTCTGTTGGCGAGGTAGAGTTTTTTGCTCAACTGGGAGAAAGTGCCATAGCCCAGCCGGGTGCTGGTCATGTTTATGTCATCGAATATTCCCAGGCCAAACTGATTGAAGTTGAAGGTAAATTCTGTACCGGTTAGTGGGTATGCAACATAGTCTCTGCGGTCGTGAACAAAGGAATACCCAAAAGCAAAGTACTGTTGCAACTGGGTGTTGGCCTGAAAGTATTCACTATTGAGACGGAAAACAGTATCGGCAATGGAGCCTCTGTTATAATTAAGAATGAACGAATGCCGGTTATAGAATGAGGGGCGAAAGGTTATGGCTCCTGTTGTACTGAATATTCTGCGAATTACGTCTTCGCTCTGCACAAACTGTTGCAGGTGACCATCGGAGGCGTAGCTCACTGTTTTATTGGTATCGAACGAAGTAGAAAGGGTGAGCCCTGCTGTTTGAGCACGGTTTATATATGGCACCGAATATTGAAAACTGTAGCGTTTGGTAAAGCCAAACTGGGTGCGGACAACCAACCTGTCGTTTCGACCAGAAAAGTTAAGGTGGTATAGTTGCATGCCATAGTTTACCCTGGAGAAATCTCTGTTCTGATTCACCCACCACTCGGTAAAGTTTCTGTCGGCCAGCTTAAATATGGGAACCGGAAAAACGTACCATCGCTCTTGTAGCCTAATGAGTACTTCGCACTGGGTGGAGGAAAGAAAAAGCGGCACAATTTCGGCCGTCACAAATAAGCGTGTATTAATGAGCTTTTGTTGGTCCAGCACTATTTTATCGGCTAGATCGCTTACTTTAATTTGGTCTCCCTCAGCAAAACTAAGCTCCCGCAAAATGATGCTTTCCAGGGTACGCTTGTTTCCTGTAACGTAAATCTTACCAATCTTGACCACCGAGGCGGTGTCAATATCAGGCAAAGTTTGTCCGTAGGTGCCGGACTTAATACATAAAATGCACCCCACAATCAACCACAGCCTGAATAACTTTATGAACACTCCCGATTTAAGATTTCTTAGATAATACTATGACTCTTATCAGCATAATTACCCCTACAAGTACCAAAGGAATACTGAGCAGTTGCCCCATGTTGTAGGTCATGTCATTTTCAAAAGCAACCTGGTTTTCCTTAAATAGTTCGTGGAACCAGCGAAGGCCAAATATCCAGATGAGGAAAATACCGAACAGTAAGCCTTCAGGAGTTTTCGACTTCCATTTAAACCAAATGCCTAGCAAAATAAGAAAAAGGAGTACACAGGTGGCCGATTCGTACAACTGTGCGGGATATCTTGCAATACCCCAGGTGTGCACTATGGCCTCCACCTTACGGTCTACAATGTTAATTTCATAATCGAGTGGTTCGTTGGGTTGGGCATAATGCTCCTGTACCGATTGGTTTCCCAGAAGTATCAATCGTACATCATCTTCAATGATTTTTCGTGCTTGAGCTTCTGATAGTTGCCTGTTTTCAAATACTAACCTGAGGTCTACCGGAACAATACCTGGAGCACGCCTTTCGGTCGTACTGCCTTTTGAAGCTTCAGCACTTTCAATACCTAAAGGAGCCTTTTCCAGAGCCTCTTCGGCTACGCGACCAAACACCACCCCATAGTCCGATTCTGAGGGCTTTCCTATAATTTCTGAATTTACAAAGTTACCAAAGCGAATAAAGGCTCCGGCCAGGGCTACGGTAATCACTATTCGGTCTATAATCCACAAATAGCTTTGTCCCTCTCGTTTTTGTTTAATGAATTTTAAAGGCCATGGTCTGGGTTTTACCACCTTAACCACATAGTTACTATAGAGGTATAAGGCAATGGGTATGCATATGGCTGCGCCATGGCTTGCCAAACCACCCTCCCAGGTTCTGAAAAATACAAGGGGATCTGCCAGGAATCGTTCTGGTTCATAGAATATGAGGTGTCCTAATCTTGCGCCCACAATGGTTGCCACAATCATATGAACTGAAAGTGTATCTACATTGAGTGGGTTTTTGCCCTCCTTCTTAAAAATGTAGACCATTATTTGGTAGCCGAATATGAAACCGGCAGCAAAAAGTACACTATACCATACGGGGGGCTGAATACCCTTGATAATCTCCCGCATTGGATCCCATACAAAGTAAGATAGAACTGTTAATTGGTGCATAAAGCAAAGATATACGAATTGCTGAAAGCAATCCGATTGAATAGCCTGAAACCGAAAAAACTAATTGTTAAGCTTTATAATAAGGCTAATTCTTCCTCAAAACCAGCCGAGAGAATAGGGAAACGACACCAAGTTCTGGGGTCTACGTTGAACTCATCGAGATGAAAGGCTGGTGCTAAGCGCTCCCGTTTCCACTGATTGCGGCTCCAAAGCCGAAAGAATTTCCTCACGTGTTGCCTCAGCAAATCTTCCGGCTCAAGATCTGCAGCTTTCAATTCAGTAAAAACCTCTAAAGGAGATTTGTGGTCCCTAATAGCTAGCTTTTCTATTTCAACCATTATATGGTAAGGCATCAAATCGTCTTCATCTGTTTGCTTCTGGTCTTGTGGTCTTAGTTCTGCAGTGGGAGGAAGTTGGTTGATGAACCTTAGACCTTCATAACCCATTTCCTTCTGGGCATAAATAAGCCATTGCCTGATAAAGTGCTTGTCAACTGAAGAAATAGGGGCCAGACTACCGCTGGTGTCTCCGTCCATAGTGGCATAACCTACATCGCCCTCGCTACGGTTCGAGGTAGTGAGCAATAAGGTATTGGTAATGTTGGTGAGCATCCATATAATGGGGCTTCTCGAGCGTGCCTGAATATTCTGCAAGGCCAGGTCGTCTTGCTCCCAACTTAATTTTCTGTGGAGTGCCGTTTCAATAATTGAAGTGTAAGCTTCAACGGAAGAGTCGATTGTCCAACTGTAAAATTTTGCACCAATTGAATCTGCCAAATATTTAGCAGCATTTAAAGTAGCCTCTGAGGAATTGACAGTGCCTTGGTAGGCCGTATTAAAAATGGTGTAGACTATTTTCTTTTCGGGTTTTTCAGCCAGCTCATCGAAGCCTATGGCTGAGCAGAAAGACTCTTTTCCCAGCTGCTCAATACCTCTTTTTACCATTTCGGCCACCATAATGGCGCAAGTGGCTGAGTCGGCTCCACCACTTAGCGAAAGGGTGTATCCTTTAGTGCGGCTTTTTCTCATATAGTCGAAAAGGGCCAGTGCGCAGGCCCTGGGAAATTCCTCTTGTTTGGAAAGTACCGGGGCAACGGCTTCGTTGTTCTCTTGGGTCGATTGATCGGCTTTGAAATCGCCATAGCATAGCTCAAATGCCCGGAAACTGAGCAGTTGGTTTCTGAGCAGTATTTTTCCTCGCTGGGCTACCATAATTTCCCCATCGTAAATCATGCGTCCGGCCTCATTGCCCAGCAGATTGGCATATACATAGGTGCAATTAAAGTCTAAGCTGGAGTTTTCAACAAGCTTAATGCGGTCCAGTGTTTTTTGCATGGCAAAATGACTGGCGCTAGGGTTAAGAATAAGGTTAACTCCGCGTTCTTTGAGTCTGCAGGCAGGTCTCACGGGTCCGCGCCATGCGTCTTCGCAAATCTCGAAGCCTACCTTCCAATCATCTACATCGAAAGTAAGGTCGCCAATTGGGTATGTTTCTCCGTCAATTTCAAAGTCTTCTACCAAGCCAATGGGCCATGGGTTAAACCAGCGGGGTTCGTAGTGTACACCATCTAGTGCCATGTGTTGCTTAGCATATATACCCAGTATTTGTTTGTTCTTAACCACAATGGCGCAGTTGTAGAGCAATCCTTTGTGGCGAAGGGGGAGGGTAAGGGTAGTGAGTAGCCCTTCCGTTTCGGCAACCAACTGAGGGATGAGGCTCAAAGCCTTTTCGGGGAGCCATTGACTTAGAAACAAATCTTCACATCCGTAGCCGGTAATGCACAATTCGGGAAGACAAAGTATTTCTACGCCATTTTTTCGGGCCTCAATCAACACCTTTTTAATGCGTTCAAGGTTACCTTTCCAGTCGAGTGGGGTCTGGTTTATAGTGGCTCCACCTATGCGATATGTTCTCATTGTTCTAGTTCTAGAATAATACAAGCCTCGCGGGCTGCATCTTGCTCGGCCTTCTTCTTGCTTAAACCATGTCCTTTGGCTATCGGTTCGTCATCTACTTTTACTTCAATAATGAATTCCTTGTAATGGCCTTTATCTATGGTGTCAATATGCTCAAAGGTAGGCGACTTGGAGTGTTTTTGCGACCACTCGATCAGTTTGCTTTTATAGTTCTTGGTGGTATTAATGATTTCTTCCAGATCGAAATGGGGCAGAAGCAATTTTTTAAGAATGAATTTTCGGCTGTGTCTAAAGCCTTTGTCCAGATAAATGGCTCCGATGAGCGCTTCTAATGTGTTACCATAAAGCGACTTGTGGGAATTGGGTGTTTTGCGCTTTCGGTCGAAGCGCACAATTTGCGGTACGCCTATGGTTCTTGCCACATTGTTGAGACTTTCTCGGCTTACAATACGCGAGCGGAGTTCTGTAAGAAAGCCTTCGTCTTTGAACGGAAAGCGTTTGAAGAGGTACTCGGCCACCACCATGCCTAGCACAGAGTCTCCGAGATATTCTAAACGTTCGTTCGATTCTTTGAAGCCCTTTTTGAGTGCTTTAGCCACTGAGGTGTGTTGAGTGGCTATTTGGTAGGGTTTTAAATTAAAAGGCTTACTGCCTGTTATCATTTTGATAGAGGCAATAAGCGCTTTTTCTTCTTTAGAATATGATTTGAAAAGAGACGTTACACGGTTTACTATCAACCGCACAATTAGTCAATTTTACGGAAAATCACAGAGGTATTGTGTCCTCCAAAACCAAAGGTGTTACTAAGTGCAGCATTGATTGTTCTCTCCTGGGCCTTGTTAAAGGTAAAGTTCAAACGAGGGTCAAATTGATCATCGTCTGTAAAGTGGTTAATGGTAGGAGGGGCAATCTGGTGCTTAATGGCCATTACACTGGCAATGGCCTCAATAGCTCCGGCAGCACCTAACAGGTGTCCTGTCATGGATTTGGTAGAACTGATATTCAGTTTGTAGGCATGTTCGCCAAATACTTTTTCAATGGCAGCCGCTTCTGAAATATCGCCAAGTGGTGTAGAAGTACCATGAACGTTGATATAATCAATCTCTTCCGGTTTCATGTGGGCGTCTTCCAATGCGTTGATCATCACATTGTAGGCACCTAACCCTTCCGGGTGAGGGGCTGTAATGTGATAGGCATCGGCCGACATACCGCCACCAACTACTTCAGCATATATTTTAGCACCGCGTGCTTTGGCATGCTCGTATTCTTCCAGAATGAGAGCTCCTGCACCTTCGCCTAAAACAAACCCATCTCTATCTTTATCGAAAGGCCTTGAAGCCGTTTCCGGAGAATCATTTCTCTCAGACAGGGCTTTCATGGCGTTAAACCCACCAATTCCTGCTTCGGTTACCGATGCTTCTGAGCCACCTGTAATCATAATATTGGCCTTGCCTAACTTAATGTAGGTCATGGCGTCTATCATGGCGTTGGTAGCGGAGGCACAGGCCGAAACAGTGACAAAGTTGGGGCCATTGAATCCGTATTTGATAGAAATCATTCCTGCAGAAATGTCTGCAATCATCTTAGGAATGAAGAATGGGTTGAATCGTGGAGTTCCATCGCCTTGGGCGAAAGAGGCCACTTCTTCCTGAAAAGTTCTAAGACCGCCAATACCTGAACCCCAGATAACACCGGCCTTTAGCTTATCGATTGATTCCAGGTCAATACCTGCGTCTTGCATAGCCTCCTCGGCTGTTACTAAGGCGTATTGGGTAAATAAATCCATCTTACGAGCTTCTTTTCTATCAAAGTGCTCGTTAGGATCGTATCCCTTTACCTCGCAGGCAAACTTGGTTTTGAATTTTTCGGGATCGAACTTGGTGATCGGTCCAGCCCCACTTACACCCTTAATAAGATTGTCCCAATATGTATTGAGATTATTACCTAGTGGTGTAAGTGCGCCTAGTCCGGTTACTACAACTCGTTTTAATTGCATACTAGAGTCGTAAGTGAGAAATTATTGCTGAACGTTTGCTTCCAAATAAGAGATGGCATCGCCAACAGTAGCGATGTTTTCAGCCTGGTCATCAGGAATTGAAATGTTGAACTCCTTCTCAAACTCCATGATCAATTCCACAGTGTCAAGGGAATCAGCTCCAAGATCGTTGGTGAAGCTGGCTTCTGGTGTTACTTCAGAATCTTCAACACCTAATTTATCAATAATAATACCCTTAACTTTTGATGCGATTTCTGACATTTTGGTTAAAATTTAGTTAAAACTCGATGCAAAGAAATGCAATTCTCCCCGAATGTCAAACAAAATTTTTAATCTTGTCCGAGCCCTTCAAAAGGCCTAATTTTGCATCGTATGGCTAAAAATAAGCTTCAGGTTATTTATGATTTCGACTTTCTTCTTTTAGCCCTCAATGCTAACGTGAAACCATACAAGCTCGCGTGGTGCCTCAATAAAGATTTGAAGCTCAACCTGGTAAAAGCAGAAAACATAGAAATTGGTTTCAATGAACAGAAGAGTCTTTCCATTCAGAATTTTCTGGATCGGTCAGAGTTTCAGACGGTTCGATTAATCAGAAATAGAGCCGAAGATACTGATGGAGCTTATAATGCCTATTTGCTGCCTGAATTGAAAAATTTCGACTATCTGGTGCTTTTGGAAAACGAATCCAGCACTTTCGATGAGAATACTTTTATTAGCGAAGTCAAACGAATACCTTTCGTGCAGTTTACAACCAAAATCGATATTCAATCACTAAAATCTAAGGATAACCTTATCTTTTAATATGGGTCAGACTATTTATTCTAAAAGAGCAAAAATTGTGGCCACTGTAGGGCCTGCCAGCCAGTCTAAAGAGGTATTAACCGAACTTGTAAAGGCTGGTGTAAACGTTTTCAGACTGAACTTTTCTCACGGTGAACACGCCACACATGCTCAGGTAATTCAGAGAATAAGAGAGGTAAATGAAGAGCTTGGGACTCATGTTTCTATTCTTCAGGATCTGCAAGGACCAAAAATAAGGGTAGAAAAGGTTGAAGATGGAGAAGTGTTTATTGAACCCGGCCAGGAACTGACCATTACTACCGAAAGTCTTTTGGGTAACTCTAAGCGTGTGAGTACCTCTTACACCGATTTGCCTAAAGATGTGAAAAAGGGCGATATGGTGCTTATTGATGATGGTAATCTCGAACTTTTTGTAAAGGATATTAAAGGTAAAGACGTAATCTGTGAGGTTAAATACGGTGGTTCTTTGAAGTCCAGGAAGGGAATCAATCTTCCTTTTACGGATGTTTCGGCCCCGGCTCTTACAGAGAAGGATAAGGAAGATCTTGCGTTTGGAATCGATCAGGGGGTTGACTGGATTGCTCTTTCTTTTGTTAGAACGGCCAAGGACATTCTGGACCTAAAGAAGCAAATTGAACAATCGGGTAAGGATATTAGGGTAGTGGCTAAAATTGAGAAGCCCGAGGCTCTAAAAAACATAGATGACATTATTGCCGCCTCTGATGCTCTAATGGTGGCCAGGGGAGACCTTGGGGTAGAAATAGTGATGGAAGAGGTACCCATGGCTCAGAAAATGATTGTCGATAAATGCAACAAAGCCGCTAAGCCAGTAATTATTGCTACACAGATGATGGAAAGCATGATCTCTAATCCGAGGCCAACCCGGGCAGAGACAAACGATGTGGCCAATGCGGTGTTGGATGGTGCCGATGCAATGATGCTGTCTGCCGAAACAGCGGCCGGAAAATATCCTGTAGAAACGGTTCAGTATATGGCTAGAACCATTGCTTCGGTAGAAAGTTCGGCCAAAGTATATGACCACTTCTACAACCCTCAGGAAGATAGCGACACCTTTATTAACGACAATGTGATGCTTGCGGCCTGTAAGCTTTGCGAACAGGTAAGGGCAAAAGCCATTATAGGCAACACTGTTTCGGGCTATACCGCCTTTAAAATGGCTTCGCACAGACCTTATTCTAAGATTTTCATATTCACCGCCAACAAAGGGCTGCTAACCAAACTGGGCTTGGTTTGGGGAGTAGAAGGATTTTTTTATGACAAACGTCATTCTACAGACCAGACATTCGAAGATCAGGAGGAGATACTAAAAGAGGCAGGCAAGCTGAAGTCGGGCGATGTGTTTATTACCACAGCCAGTATGCCAATTCATGAATTTGGAAGAACAAATACGCTTAAAATAAACGTGGCAAAATAGTTGGTCTTAGAGCGATAGCTGAAGACCATCATAGGCAATATAAATATTGTTGGGCAGTTGCGCTTCTATGGTTTTGTGACTGCCCATTTTGTGGCTTAAGTGAGTAAAATAGGTGGCGTCTGCTCCAATTTTTTGAGCCATGTCTATGGCTTCGTTCAGCGTGAGGTGGCTCAAGTGTTCGGTTTGCTGCAATGCATTGATCATCAGAATTTTTGAGCCGCGAGCTTTTTCCAAAGACTCTTCGCTAATGGTTTTGGCATCGGTTATATAGGTGAAGTCTCCTATGCGAAAGCCATATACTGGCAATTTGTAGTGTAGTACCTCAATAGGTATAACCTGTATCCCTTCTACTTCAAAAGGTTGACCGTCTAACTCATTTACCTCTACCATGGGCACACCGGGATATTTCTTTTCAGAAAATACATAAGCAAACTCACGTTTTAATTGCTCTATTACCCTCGGGGCGGCATAAACGGGCATGTCTTTTTCTTGCAGAAAATTAAACGAACGAATATCGTCCATGCCGGCCGTATGGTCTTTGTGTTCGTGAGTAAACAGTAGGGCATCTAGTTGGCTGATGCGTTCTCGGAGCATTTGCTGACGGAAGTCTGGGCCGGAATCAATCACAATGCTTTTGCCCTCTACTTCTATATGAACAGAAGAGCGGAGTCTTTTATCTCGAAAGTCAAGAGATTGACAAACCGGGCACTGGCAGCCAATTACCGGCACACCTTGCGAAGTTCCTGATCCAAGAACAGTTACTTTCACAGCTTTAGTGAGGTTTGAGAGAGTTCGTTAAGCAGCTTAACGTTTTTTTCGCTAAGCTGCTTAGGGTCTAGTTCAATAGATTTAATAATGTCCAAAAGGCAGGTGATTTTGCCTTCTGTAGTATAGTATTTGTTCACAATAGCAATTTTGGTGTCTTTTAGAATACAATAGCCCGACTTGAAGTTGCCTTTTTCGTAGCGCAATACGTAGTCAGACTCGGCAAATATGTCTTCTAGTTTACCCAGAAATTGTTTTGTGTACTTTACAGACATTTAGTTGGTGGAAGTATATTTTTTAACCAGCTCAATCAGTTTGTCATAATCGAGTGGTTTTTGAATGTATTCATTCATTCCGGCCTCAAAAAACTCCGAAACCGGCAGGTTTTTGGCGTTGCCAGAAATTCCAATTATTGGAATTTTAGATTTTTTGGTTTTTCCGGCTCTTATTCGCTTGGTGGCCTCCAATCCATTGAGAATCGGAAGGTTTACATCCATGATAACCAAGTCGAAGTCTTCGGCTTCGAACTTGTCTAACACAGCCTGCCCATCCTTGGCAGAGGTGATTTTACAGTTCTCAAAAAGCAGAATCTTCTTCAACAGATTCTGAATAACAGAACTGTCCTCGGCTACGAGCACTTTCTTGTATTCAACAGTCATAACTAATAAATCTTTAACAGTCTTCTATGGTCTTTAAAAAGAAAGTCGCCATATTCTAAAAATTCATCGAGAATAGAAACAGCCCTATCCCATTTTTCTTCTTTAATGTATGACTCTATGGTAGAGGCCATAGAAGAAAGAGTGGTGAATCCGAAAGAACCAGCATTTCCTTTTATATTATGCAAGATACTCAAAATTTCAGTGTACTTATGATTGCTCTTTAAAAATGAAATTGATTGAAGATTTGATTTAGTCTCTTCAACAAATTCATCGATTAATAAGAGTAGTGAGTCTTTATCGGTGTATCTAAGTAGGTCCTGAATTACTTCTTCGTCTACATGTTCATCTTCCTGAAAGGGGCTGGCCCCGTTGGTCTTGCTAAAATTGGTAATCCAGTATTTAATGGTTTCTACCAATACGTTAGGTTTTACAGGTTTCAGAATGTAATCGTTAAAGCCAAATTCAATGATTTGCTTCTTATCGGCATTATCCGAGAAAGCAGTTATTGCTAAAACAGGGCAATATAAACCAAATTCTTCTTTAATTCGGTTGTAGCACTCAAAACCATCCATTTCGGGCATCTGAATGTCTACTAAAATCAAATCGAACTGGCGTAATCGTAATTCTTCCAGAGCCCTATACCCGCTTTCTACTAATACGGGTTCCAGGCTGTTGTTGGAAAGTACTGATTTTAGATATTTTCTATTAATGTCATTGTCATCAATGACCAGAATGCTGTTGTGTCTATTATTCATACTGCAATTTCAATTATAATATATTTGGGTGCGTAAATTCAACATGAGCTCAATAAAAAAGCACTTAATATGTATTGTGGGGCCAACAGCCGTAGGTAAAACGGCATTGGCCATAGAAGTTGCTGAATACTTTCAAACTGAAATACTATCAGCAGACTCCAGGCAATTTTACAGAGAACTTGAAATTGGTACTGCAAAGCCTAACGCTCAAGAATTGAGCCGAGTATCGCATCATTTTATAAATTCTCATTCTATTCATGATTCTTACGATGTTGGAAAGTTCGAAAAGGACGCTCTGCGCTTAATAGAACAACTCCATAGCCAACATGATGTTTTGGTATTGGTGGGCGGATCGGGACTTTTTGTGAATGCCGTTTGTCATGGATTGGACGAGTTTCCCGAAGTGCCCGGGGAGGTAAGACAAAAACTGAATGATGAACTGGAAGAGAACGGTTTGAGCCCGTTGGTAGAAGAGCTGAAAAGAACAGACCCTGAATATGCAGCTGTTGTTGACTTGCACAACCCGCAGCGAGTTATTAGAGCCCTTGAAGTAATACGCGTCAGCGGTAGACCATTTTCTCATTTTAGGAAAAACCAGAACAAAAAACACCGACCGTTCTGCGTTCATAAAATTGGACTGCACATGGAAAGAGAAAAACTCTATGAGCGTATTGATGCGCGCATGGATGCCATGATTGAGCAAGGGCTTTTTGAAGAAGCAGAAAAACTGTTGGCTTTGGAGCATCTGAACGCGTTGCAAACCGTGGGGTATCAGGAGATTTTTCCTTACCTAAAGGGAGAATACAGTAGGGAGGAGGCTATTCGGTTGCTCAAAAGAAACTCAAGGAGATATGCCAAACGGCAGCTTACGTGGTTTAGAAGGGATTCAGAAGTACAATGGTTTAAACCTGATTCTGCCGAAGAAGTAGTCTCTTATCTCAAAGAACAGTTAAAATTGTCTGAAACCGAATGCTGAGGCTACTGCCGAAGCAGGCGATTTGCCAATGAAAGAGTTGTACTCCTTGGCTTTGGCCTTTAGGTTTTGAATAAGCTCTTGCTGTCTATGATTGAGCGCATTTAATTTATGAGCTAGGTCTTCATTGGCGAGTTGCTTGGTGGCTTGCTCTAATTCTTCGATGAATTCTTCTTCTTTTTTATAACTCTGAAACCTGTCTGTAGAGGTTTTTCGAAGCTTTTCGGCAAGCTCTTGCAGAGCGGGGTTGTTCTGTTCGTGTTGTAAAACCAGTTGTTTCCTTTCGCGACTGTTGGCTGCCATGGCATCAATAACCCGGTTAAGGTTGGCCTTTCTTGGCTTTATTTGATTGTATGTATAGAGAGTGTAAAGTAATATTAAGCCTAATAAAGCGACAAAAAGTGGTAAAAAGCCCATGGTAGATTCGTTGAGTTTGACCTGTATTGATGGCTGAAATAAGATTTTTTTCTTCTTAATTGCAAGTCTACTATGGAGCGCACTAATTCTGGCAATACTCAACAACTAACCCCAAAAGAGCTAAAGCCTGTTCTTATTGTAACCTATTATTGGCCGCCTAGCGGAGGAGCCGGAGTGCAGCGTTGGCTCAAGTTTAGCAAGTACCTGCCTTCTTATGGATGGAGACCTATAATTTTTACTCCGGAAAACCCTGATTTCGACCTGAAAGATGAATCGTTGGTTCATGATATTCACCCGGAAGTGGAAGTGCTGAAGTTTCCCATTTGGGAACCATACAGTATTTTCAAGAAATTATCGGGGCAAAAGGAGCTAAAACAAGGGCAAATTTTGGAAGACGCCAACAATAGCCTTCTGAAGCAATTAGCTGTTTGGCTTCGTGGAAATTTATTTGTGCCCGACCCCAAAATATTTTGGGTAAAACCGGCATCTAACTATTTACTGAGTATTCTGGAGACCAACCATATAAGGCATGTGATAACCACCGGGCCACCTCATAGTTTGCATCTTATTGGTAAACGACTAAAGATGAAAGTGCCATCGCTTACCTGGGTAGCAGATTTTAGAGATCCATGGACACAATGGGAGATTCTTCAGGAAATGAAAATTACAGCTCCCCTTTGGAAACGCCACCAAAAGCTGGAACAGGAAGTTATAAAAGTGTCTGACGCACTGTTGGTAACTAGCCAAAGCGCAAGAGATGAGTTTAAGCGGCTTGGGGCACGTTCGGTAAAAGTAATTACTAATGGATATGACGATGCTGACGAAATGCCCGAACAGCTTAATCGTGATCAAAAGTTTATTCTAAGCCATGTTGGAATGCTCAGTAGGCAAAGGAATCCGAAAAACCTATGGAAGGCAATAGATGCTTTGGCAGTGACACACGCTGATATGGCACTTAAACTAATTGGGATTTTAAGTGATGAAGTGCGCAACGAGGTGGAGCAGCATGTGGCTTTAAAGAAGTGTACTACCATTGAGCCCTCCGTGCCCCATCAGGAGGTTTTTTCTTTGTACGCTCAAAGCAATGTGCTCATACTTATTCAAACTCAAACAGAAAGGCTCCAAACGCAACTTCCAGGTAAGCTTTTTGAATATTTGAGAGCAAAGAAGCCCATTTTGGCTATTGGTGATGTGCACAGTGATTTGGCGACTATTCTTAGGGAGTGTAATGCTGGAAAGTGCTTCGATTATGATGACTATACTGGCATAAAGGAGTTTTTGGAAGCAGCCCATGAACAGCAATTGGATTTGACCTATGAAAATATTGAGCAGTATAGCAGGCACCAGCTCACGGGGCAACTTGCCACTTGGTTAGCGCAGATTTGATTTCTCCAAAACCTGATGGATCAGATTGTTAAATTCATCAGACACTTTTAGCCAATAAGCCAAGCCAAGCACAAAGAAAGCAATCATGGCAGAGCGAAGCACTAAATCCAATAAAGGATTGTTGAAAGGCACAACCAAGCTATTTAAAATCAATGCGCCTGCTGCAATGGCCAACAGCACTAGTGTTTTTGAGTTGAAAGGCTGTATGCCAAACTTATACCATACAAAAATATACTTGGTTAGGTTAAAGGTGAGCATGGCTAAAAAGGAAGCCACAGCTGCACCCTCTATGCCAAAAAGTGGAATAAGCCAAAGGTTTAAGAGAATAGTAAGCACGGCCAAAACGGCCACTGCAACAACATTAAACTGAAAGTATTTAGACATGACAATGATTTCGCCATTGGTGCCAAAAGCCATGTCGGAAAGCTTACCTAAGCCAATAAAGAGCACTACATTAACTCCGGTCAGATAGGCCTCGTTATTGGGGATGAATGCATAAATATTGCTCAAATTAGCCCAGATGCCAATAAGAAGCAGCGAGCCGATTAACAACTGATTGATTGATGTTTGTTGGTAAAGTTTTTTTACCGCAGCCATGTCATGCTTATTAAAAGATTGAGCCAGCAAGGCTGAGCTCAGTTGTGCGATGGCTCTTTTGGGCATTTCAATGACTATTCCAATAAAGAAAGCTATGGTATAAATACCGGTTTCCTCCAGCCCCAGGCTACCACTAATCATTACACTATCAATTTGAAGTATTATTTGAGTGCCTCCGGCTCCTATAAGAGAAAATAAGCCATAATGTACAATCCGTTTCAACCGGCCTTGCTTTAGAAACCCAAAGTCTAACGAAAAATGGAGCTCTCTATTTCTGGCAAAATGAATAAGAAGACCCAAAAGTACGGTTCCATATATGGCTATGAGAAGATAAACAAGTTGGTTGAACCGCAGATAGCCAAAACCATAGCACAGCAGAAAAGCCATAGTTAGCACTCTCAGACCAATGTCTTTCATTAGGGTTGGAAAAACTATTTTTAATAGGCTTCTGGAATAAGCTTCTAGCAATTGAAAGAGTATAATCAGGTAAGATACAATGAATGTCACCTGCAAATATTCTACAAAAAGAGGAGATTCTCTGGAGAAGTAGTTTACAATTTGCCGTTGAAAGACCCCGGTAAACCCGCACAGTAAGAGGAACCCCATGGTTCCACCAACGAGGGCAGCGGCAAGGTAGCCCTTCTTGTGTTTAAACTCAGGGTAGAATTTTATGAAGCTCTGGGCCAGGCCCATTTGGCCAAATGTAGCCAGTAAATAAGCCGTACTTTGTATCAGTCGAAACAGTCCAACTTGTTCGGTGCCTAGAAAATAAGGGTATAGCCATAAGACATTTACATAGCCAATAGCTACTCCAAAGTAGGAGATGATTGAGGACCGTATGCTTTGTTTGATGATTATGCCCATCTACATCACAAAAATGATCAAAAAAAGTGGCTCAAATGATTTTGAGCCACTTAATATTGAATATTCTTGGAATGGTTAACGCACAATCATTTTCTTGGTATCATAAACTTTTCCATCAAGAAGTAGGGTGTAGAAGTAGACTCCAGATTTCATGTTGCCTTTCTCAATAATGATGCTCTCTCTCTTATTTCTTGCCTTAATTTCTTTTTCCATAATTACATTTCCATCACCATCATATAAGGCAAGAGTGGCATTATGAATATTAGCCGGTATTAGGAAGTCTACGTTCGTCTCATCACTAAAAGGGTTTGGGTAATTGGTTGAAAAAATAAGACCATCTGACTCATCCTTATTTTTTATAGATTGTCCTTCCTTGCTCATAGCCAGGATCAAGTTGCTAAGTTCAGTGATTTGAACTTGTTGCTCCTTTAGGGCTTCAACCAGTACTGGAATCAATCCAGTATAATTCAAAGCGTAATCTCCATTAGAGTCCACTTGAGCAAGTTCAGGAAAATATTCAGCAACTTCCTGCGCAATAAAACCATACTGCTTTTTGTCATTAAAACCCATGTCATTAAACTCTTCCGTTCTCCAGTAATAGGTTTTCCCTTGGAGGTTTAGTATTTTATCAAGCGATCCATCCAGTCTTTGAATATTTTTTTTATACCGCTTATCTGATAGGAATGTGTTGGTCAAAGATCTAATATCTCCATTAACGGTAAACTTGCTTGAAGGGCTTGAAGTACCAACACCCACATTTGTCCCAGTATCATAAATTTGGGTACATGCAAAATCTCCATTCGTATCAACTTTTACAACTGTGTTGCCATCAAAACATAAAGGGGCTTGAGACCCTCCCCCAAAAAATGACATTGCTTTTCGATTAACATTACCATTATTGTCCGTTACCAATACATATGTGCCGCCTGTGGTTGTGCTTAGACTTTCGAATCTCACCCCACCTCCATTAACATGTAGCCTGGCAGTAGGGGACGTAGTATTGAGTCCCAAGTAGCCGTTGGCTAGCATCTTCATTCTACTGGCGTCACCATTTAACCATTCGAACAGAGGTCTTGTTGATACCTGACTATAGCTATTCTCATTCCATGGAAAAAGACTCCCGGATGGAGCACTAAGGTTAATATTATTGCGAATATCAGCTCTGAATTCTATTAGGGCTGTAGAACCATTGTCAATGCCTGAAGAAATGGATGCATGAAGACTTGTGACAATTCGATTGTCACTTTGTCTATGTGCCCAGATTGCGGGTACAAATTGGTTTTCATAATGCGTGGCATTTGTTATTTCTAAAAAGTCTGTTGTCAATCCTGATGTGCTAAACCTAGCTACTCTTTCGGCAGTTAAATAGGAGGAAGGTGCGGTTATATTGTGATATTGTCCGTTTAATTGGGAGGTGATTATAGTTGTCATTGCTGCAACGATAACTATAAATGTGATGTGTTTCATGATAGAATTTTTTCAATAAAAAAATAAAAATTAATCACTTATACAAGAGATTCCTTCTTTAATATTGAAGCATTTGATATCTAGTTGCAAAACACTCTTAACAACCTCTTCGAAGTACTCAGTCGAGCAACCATATTCTGAAAAATTGTTTTGAACATCATGGGTATAAAAAATCAACCAACCTCCATTTGCCTTTAGATCTTTCAATTCTTGTCTAATAGATTGAATTGAGTTAGTGGATTCATACAACTTAATGGCTTTGAGGTTATTGAGATCTATTTTGCCTCTATTGATCCCAGTCGTTATCCCTCTGCTTGACTTAAATCTATTTTTGGTAAGTCTTCTAGAAAGAATGGTTTGTTCTCCAAATGGAAATGAGTAATTGAGTAAAGGTTGGTGGGGGAATATTTGTTGAAAAGCTTCTTCATTTTTTAGAACATCTTGATATAGCCTCTTACCGGATGTATTAAAGGAATGCAAATGGCTAAAGGTGTGGCAAGCTAATTCATGACCCTGCTCTAAAGCATTTTTAAGGTCGGAAGAAGTAAAGTATCCTTCTCGATTTAAGAGGGACATTGAGATATAATATGTACCATTTAGTCCATGCTTTTTTAGAATATCTCCCCCATTAACAAAAGCAGACAGAGGTGCATCATCAAATGTGAAAGTTACAAATGCTTTATCTTCAGCAAGGTTTATTGTTTTTTTGAATAGAAGCTCAGACAGAGCCTTTTCAATTTTGTGCTTGAACTTCATTGGTAATTTGAATGGCTACTTGTCTATAATTGTTAATTGCTCCAATGAGTTTAGAGTCAAAATGCTTTCCCATTGTTTTTTCAAATATTTTGAATGCTAGATATTCATCTTTGTAACTGGAGAACTCGTCAAATATCAGAATATCTCCAGATTTTATGAGTGGCTGAATCTGAAATAACACATAAAGAGTAGAGCTAAATAAGTCAGCATCCAAATGGTATATTGCTTGACGATCGGCTATGTCAAGAGATTTGAAAAAGGGGCTAACTGTATCTTGAAACCATCCTTTAATAAAAGATACCCTTGAATCATTAATCTGAGGTAACTCCCCTCTAGTGTTGAAATGACCCTGGGCTTTATCTTCCCAGCTTTCAGGGAGGCCTGTGAAAGAATCAAAACCAAAAAAACGTGATGCTGAATTTACGTTTCTATTGGACCAATGGCTGATCATTTCACCTTGAGCTACTCCAAATTCAAAGTAGTCAATCGGTAAAGATGGAGATGCGTGATTTTCAATAATGTAGTCATGAAGTTCAAATCTTCTGGTATATCGACTTTTGCTCTCATAATAGTCGTTGAAGATTTTAAGACTTCTCTGTTTATCCATCCACTTTAAGAAGTCTAGATAAAGGTATAGTTTGTTGAATAGTGTAGCTACTGGCAAAAAAGGTTTATAAAGACCAGTCTTAATAAGGATCGGATGAAGGGGCATTTTACTTAATTAATTATTGTTACGATTTCTTCCTTTTTTGTATAGTCCCCTTGGTTCATGCTCAAAAAATACAGACTCCCTTCTTTTTTGTCTAGGTGAAATCCAAGGTCGTCAAAAACCTGTGCTGAATATTTGTTTCTATCTGATCGCTTATATTTAACATAGAAGGTACCTCTTGGTAAGTATTTGTCAAGACAATGTTGTATGAAGGCGTGTTCCACTCTTTTACTTTGTATTCTACAACTGAACATTAAATCAACTAATGTATTCCTGTCCATAGCCTTCTCAATCAAAGCAAACCCAATAATTCCATAATCGCCAAATTTATCTCTGCAATGCATAACATATTTTTCATAACCGCCATGCTTACTAATTTCCTCTAATTCTTCCTTGGAGTAAACGTTGCCAGAAAAATTCATTTGGTTTGTTCTTTGTGTCAATTCATAGACTCTTTCGAAATTTTCGGGCTCTAAGTCGAATATTCGAAGTTGAATATCACATGATCTTAAAAAATTGATATAGTCACCTTTAAAGCGCTCTGAACTACTTTTTCTTTCTTTCTCGTCCAGATAAAATTTTCTTCTCTGTTTACTTTCTTCGGTATTTTTTAAGACCAACTCGTCTAGCTCCAGAATATCTCTGTATGCTACTGCGTCAAGTACTCTAATTTCTGGTATTGCATTCTGAACTTCTTCTCTTTCAAAAGGAGAATCATCAATGAACAGAAAAGTATTGATAGAGAAATTAAGATCTTCGGATAACTCCTTTATTGACTGGCTCTTAGGTCCCCAATGAATCTTGGGAAAGATAAAATATTTGTCAATCTTAAATTTCTTAAGAGTGCTTAAGGCTTCTTCCAAATTATTTTTACTGGCTACGGAGTTGATTATTCCTCCTTGGTCAAGCTTTTCTAGCACCTCTTCAATACCATCTTTTAACTTGAGGTTTTCCGCTCCATCTTCAACTAAAGTCCCATTCCAGATGGTGTTGTCTAAATCCCAAACAATACATTTGATCTTGTGCTTGCTAATGCTGCTATCTTCTTGTCGCTTTAGATCTACAAAACCCAATTCCCCAAAGTAGAGAATGTCATCTTCCGTTACATTTTCAGGAGTAATGTCAATTCTGAAGCTAGACTTTAGGTAAAGCCTTTTTTTAATTTCCTCAAATGGAATTAATTCACGGCAGTATCCTTGTTTAGCTTCAACTTTATATTGAAAGGGGATCAGAGAGTACTTTTCATCTTCACTTCTAATGGTCAAAGTGAAGAATATACTTGATTTTTGAGGGTTGTAAATTTCAATTATAAAAGAATCTGGAGACTCACCAGTTGAAATAGTGTTTTGTTTAAGGTAATTCTTTTTAATTGAATACCTTTTTTGAATAAATTTTTTTCTGAGAGTTCGATGTGGAATTAGATTGATTCTTTTAGCGACTTTAAGGTCATTAAGCTGGAGATTATTGGCTTTTGAGTGTTCTTCCAACATCATACTGCCTTGAGTTGAGAGCATGGCCCATTTCTTAAACGAGATTTTCAGAATTCTAAATCCTGAGTTGTCTTGAATTTTTATAGGTTCAATTCCATGCACGAAACGTTGGCACTTGCCATCAATTCGTGGTGAGTAAAGGCTACAGGTTTTAAAGCATGCAGGCATGGCACACTCTGTACAGTGCTCTGTCCAATGCAGGATAGACTTTTTTAGTATTGCTTTCTGTGTTTCCTGAAAGCATTTGGTAATGTCTTCCGGAAGATTTCCTTTAGAACTCTTACTATAAATTTCACTTTCAAACATTTGATCTTTTAGTAGATGGTTTTAGCCAAAAAGTAGTATCAGTAAGTCCTGAGGTAGTTTGGATTTTCGGCCAATCCTTTAGTGTTTCATGAACCAAATCATATCTCCTTCTTTCCGAATTGTCAAGTACTAATACACCACCTTCTTTTATTTTCGAGATGGCATTAACTGCACAGGTTGCTCTTGCTCTACCGTCAACAACAACCATGTCAAAATATTCATCTTTAAACCGAGTTATATAAGCTGAATAAGTTCTGAATAGTTCATCTTTTATGGGGTACTCTTCTGCAGAGAAATTTATTTGATCTAAGCTGCTAAGTCTTGTTGTTGGTAAAGGAACGTCAGGTTCAATTAAGACATACTCAACGTTGTTTATTTGTTCAGATAATAATTGTGCTTTAATTGTATTAAACCATGCTCGGTTGTGTTCTATGCTGACTACGTGTTTGCTCCGAGCACAGAAGAACTTAGTACTCGAACCACTGCCATATTCAAGAACTTTAGATTCCTTATTCAGAAGAAGCTCTAAGACCTTAACTGCATCTGGGTTCATCCAAGGTTTATCTGCATTGTACTTTCTGTACTTTTTATATTTCCTTTTCAGAATTGGTCTTCTGATTAAATAGATGACTTTATTAAAAAGGCCTTGCCTTACGGCAATATTCTCTTCTTCGAAAGGGTGGCCTAGTACGGTCTTTTCTATTTTGTGAAATGTATTTTGCATTAGTGTTCGAAACTAATAAATCATAGCATAAAAAAGCATTTGCTTTGATATTTTAAACAGATAATCAATCTTGCCACATGCGCATTGCCTTTTTTTTGGATCAATCTTTTCCACCTGATTCGAGAGTTGAAAATGAGGCTCATTCTTTAATTCAAGCAGGCCACCAGGTTCATTTATTTTCCCTCAATTATAAGAAGCTTTCTCCTTCAAGGGTTACAATCAATGGCATAGAGGTTTACAGATGCAAGGCGGGTAAACTACTCTATAAGGCCTCGGCTCTGGCTTATGAATGGGGTTACTTTCATAATAGCCTTAGGGAACCGATTAAGGAGTTCATTGAGGAGATCAGACCAGATGCACTTCATGTGCATGATATGTTACTCGCCAAGGCAGTAATGGATGTGAATGATCGGTATTATAGGCTACCTCTCACGTTGGATTTGCACGAGAACAGACCCGAGATTATGCAATACTACCCGCATTTACAAAAATTCCCTGCCAAGCATCTGGTGAAAATCGACCTGTGGAAAAGCGCTCAGAATGAACTCATCAGGAGGGCTGATAAGGTGGTAATGGTTACCCCTGAGGCAATCGATGTGGCTGTTAGAGACACGCAGGAGCCTAGATCCAAGTTCTTGGCAGTGGCCAACACAATTTCGCCCGAAATTTACTGGAATTACCCCATTGATACGAAGGTGGTAAAGCGGTTTAAAAAGGGCTTCGATGTTGTTTATGTGGGTGACACGGGCTTGCGGAGAGGAACAGATACAGCAGTAAGGGCAATGCAAAAGGTGGTGAAGTATATTCCACAGGCTCAGCTGGTTCTTGTAGGTAAAAGCACCGAGGATAGTCAGCTGAAACAACTGGTGGCGGATTTGGGACTCGGAGCTCATGTGCTTTTTGAAGGCTGGCAGGATGTTTCACTTTTCCCTTCCTATATTAAAGGTGCTGAGGTTTGCATCTCTCCATTGCATAGAAACCTTCACCACGATACAACTCTAGCCAATAAGCTATTTCAATACATGGCCGGAGAAAGGGCAGTAGTAGCGAGTGATTGTCCGGCTCAGGTTTCAGTAGTTAACAAAGCCAAAGCAGGGTTGATATTTGAGGCAGCAAATCACGAACAATTAGCAACCTGCCTTTTAGAACTTTATAATAACCCCACATTGGCCAGAGAGTTTGGAGAGAATGGTAAGAAAGCTGTTGAATCAGAGTATAACTGGGATTGTACAGCTAAATCTCTTATTAATTATTATACTCAATTGTCAGAGGCACTCAATTTTCCCTAAGACTAAAATAAACACTTCCGGCAAAAGCTAACAAGACCATTAGGCTCATTACCTGCATCACGGTACTCCCTACAGAATAAATCTTTGGTTCAAAGCTGAACTCAATGGTATGATCGCCTGCAGGTATGGCCAGTGCTCTTAAAATGTAATTGGCTCTGAGCATGTCTACTTCTTCGCCATCAATGGTTACTCTAAAGCCCTTGGGGTAATGCACCTCCGAGAAAACAGCAAAACCATCGGATGTATTGGAGCTTTCATATTTCCAGTAACCCGGTTTGTATTCTACCAAATTAATGGTGCCGTTGGCTGATGTACTGAGCCCCTGAGGCACCTCACCGGCATTTACTATGGCTGTAATAGCCGGTGTGGTAAGGTTTCGGGTGGCATTGAATTCGCCATCGGCATCTTCCACATAGTTTAATTCTTTTACAAACCAAGCAGCACCAAGGGCATTTGGGTTTTGAATCACATCTCCGGCTGCTTGAGGGTCGGTAATAAAAAACCGTGTATTGAGCATGTTGAGGACCGGAGTCTGGCTAAAGTCCGGTATACTACCTGCATTAAGGGCTTGAGCAACCAATGAATATTCTGGTAGTATTACATTATCAATTAGCTCCTGATACCTTCTGATTCTTGCTCCGTGGTACCCGTTCACCAGATGATGGTGGTAGGCAGCTCTTGCACTGTAGAACTGTGCCGAAAGGTCTATAACTCTGTCCCCGTTCTTTTTGGTTTGCTTAATGTAACGGTCGGCAGGCGTCTCTGCAAAAACATTGCTTCTGAAGTTGGCGCTATAGTTGTCTTTGCCAATGAATCTGGCGCTCACAATTAATATTTCTGAGGAACCAATGACAACGAGAAGCAAGGTGGCCAACCCCTTTTTAAGTTTCCCTACCTTATAAAGGTAGAAGGTAAGAGCAAAAATGCCGATGAAGAAAAAAGCTCTCCATGCATCGGCAGAAAACAGGTCTTTACGGTCGTTTTTTAATGCCCGAGCAAGTTCTTGTGGAAGTTGGGAGTCATATGTACCTCTAAAGCTAAACATACCCGTACTCAGGCCAAGCAGCAGAGCCAAACCGGCTGTAGAGCCAAGCGCTATCCATAGTTTCTTTTGCAAGGTTTTGTCCCATTTAAGCTCCACCAGCTTTTGAAGTGCCATCATTCCCAGCAGGCCAATGGAGAAGATGGGCATCACCATTGTGAAGGTGACCGATCTAAACTTATTGTAACCGGGAAAATACTCGAACATAAAATTGTTGAACCAGCCAAGGTTGCGTCCATAACTCAGTAGAATGCCTAATATGGCCACAGAAACTAACCAGACCACATACTTACGCTCTACAAGAAAGCAGCCCAGTACAAACAGAAAAACCATAATGGCTCCGGCATAGTAGGTAGTAGGGCTCTCACTACCCCAGTAAGCCCTAAATCGCGGGTCATAATTTAAAAACTGACCCAATTGTAGGTTGTTTACTCCATTGGCTCGTAAAAAATCGGCAGTCTCAGAATCAGTAGAAAGAGGAGCATTACCGCCCAATGCATTAGGGATAAATAGGGTGAAAGGATCCCAAATACCATTGGAATACTGAAAGGCATATGTAGGTGAAAGGCCATCGGCATTCATTTCCTCATCCACCTGCTGAGAAAGTTCTGACTTCCCTCGGTTAGAATATTTACCATATTCATAGGTGGCATAAAACTCACCAAAGAAAGTACCAATGGCCATTAGCGCGGCTACAATTAAAAGACTCAACCGTTGCACATAAAGGCGCAACTGTCCTTCCCGGTAGGCATAGATGAGTTGTATTAGACCATAAATACCTATTATAAAGGCTAGGTAATAAGTAATCTGTAAGTGATTCACCCTTAGCTGCATTGCCAGGGCAAGGGCTGTAAGGCTTGCGCCCAGCCATTTGTTGCGGTTAAAGCAAAGGTGAATTCCTCCCATAACCAGTGGCATAAACGAAACAGCCGATATGCGGGCGTTATGACCGGCTGTGAGCCCGATAATGTTATAAGAAGATAAACCAAAAGCAACCGACCCTATCAGTGCCAGATATGGTTTAACTCTAAAACACAATAGCATAATGTAGAAAGAAAGCATGCTGGCAAAAATTATTCTTACCGGGTGAGGAAGCCCTACAGAATAAACAGCATGTGCATATTTAATAAGCTGATTGCCCCATTTCACACTGATAAGGTAAGCAGGCATGCCTCCAAATATAGAATTGGTCCATAAGCCTTCTTTGCCAGTAGCTTCTCTGTGTTCTATCAACTCCTGGGCACTTGCTTCCCATTGAATAATATCGCTCTGGTTCAGGTTTTTATTGTCGAAAAAGACCGGGTTGAAAAAGGCTACAGTGATTACCAAAAATGCCAGTACGGCTATCAGATGCGGCAACACATGTTGCGAAAAGTTGATCTTCTTCATGCTATCTATATCAATTTGCGACACAATATGTTCATTAGGCCACTAATAGAAAAGCCAAAGCCGCTATTTGTCTGTTTTACTCGGTTTAGCGGCTTTTTAAGACAGGAAAAATGGCTATTTTTGCAAGCCAAAAGTTGAAAGCATGTTTGAGAATTTAAGCGGCAAGCTAGATAAGGCCTTTAAGACCTTAAAAGGTCAGGGTTCGATCACAGAAATAAACGTAGCCACCACAGTCAAAGAGATCAGACGAGCACTGATTGATGCTGATGTTAACTATAAAGTAGCAAAGGAGGTAACCGACAAAATTAAAGAAGAGGCACTTGGCAGAGATGTACTCATATCGGTTTCTCCCGGCCAGCTACTTGTTAAGATCGTTAACGAAGAACTTACCCAAATGATGGGTGGCAAAAAGGTAGATATGACCCTGCAGGGAGATCCTGCGGTGGTGCTTATTTCCGGCTTGCAGGGTTCAGGTAAAACCACTTTTTCAGGTAAGCTTGCCCGAATGCTCAAATCACAAGGGCGACAGGTGTTGCTTACTGCCTGCGATATCTACCGTCCGGCTGCCATTGATCAGTTGAAGGTATTGGGAGAGCAAATTGGTGTGGAGGTTTATGCCGAGCCTGAGAATAAAAATGCTGTTGAAATTGCCAACAATGCCATTAAACATGCTAAGTCAACAGGGAAAAAGATCGTTATAGTCGATACAGCCGGTCGATTGGCGGTCGATGAGCAAATGATGCAAGAGATTGAAGGGCTCAAAAAAGCACTGAATCCTTCAGAAACCCTGTTTGTGGTCGATTCAATGACGGGTCAGGATGCTGTGAATACAGCTAAAACTTTCAACGAAAGGCTCGATTTTGACGGAGTAGTACTCACCAAACTCGATGGTGATACCCGCGGTGGTGCGGCCCTTTCGATCAGAACGGTAGTAGACAAACCCATTAAGTTCATTTCTACCGGAGAGAAGATGGAGGCTATTGATGTCTTCCATCCAGACCGTATGGCCAACCGAATATTGGGTATGGGCGATGTGGTGTCGTTGGTAGAAAAAGCGCAACAAACCTTTGATGAAGAAGAAGCCAAGAAGCTCAACAAAAAGATTCGCCAGAATAAGTTCGATTTTGATGATTTCTTGTCGCAGCTAGAGCAAATTAAGAAAATGGGTAACCTGAAAGACCTTATGGGTATGATACCCGGAATGGGAAAGGCTTTGAAGGGGCTTGATATTGATGACGATTCCTTTAAGCCGATTGAAGCCATTATCCGCTCAATGACTAAAGATGAGCGGGCTAACCCAGAGATTATTAATGGTAGCCGAAGAAAGCGAATTGCCGATGGCTCGGGTACTTCTATTCAGGAGGTAAATAACCTTATGAAGCAGTTTGCCGACATGCGAAAAATGATGAAAATGATGAATAAAGTAGGAGGCAAGCGAGCCATGCAAAGCCTGGCTCAAATGGGCGGCAGGAGATAAGCCTCAAGCATTTTCAGTGGATATTAACTAAGGAGTCCTCGTGAAAAACGAGGACTTTTTTTATGGACGCAGAAATGATAAGATTATGGTTTTGATAGGCCAAATTCCTCCATCATTACCGGTTTTTGACAGACCTTTTACCATGACCATTAAATTGGCCGTTTTCATTGTTCTTCTGCGGGTTCTGCCACAAGCCCTCTAGACTCTTTGTACGATTCCCATTTTATCCATGCCATTTGGTGATCATAGTCGGCTGTTTGAAAGGTGAGCTTGTAGCGCTTTCGGTTGTCGTCTAACAAGGTAGTGTTGCTTGCCGCCTGTATTTTTATACTGTCCGGTTTCTTATTCACCCGGTATTCAATGTCCATGCTGTCGGCTTTCCATCGAAGAATGTAGTGATCCAGATTCTCGTTGATCCGGTATTTGCCTTTTTGATACGATAATATCCGTTCCGATTCTAAAAGCTTTTTATTGTGATAGTCAGTAATATAAATCTTAGCCATTCCGTAGCGGTTGAGGAACTCTTGAGTCTTGTCTTCGCGCAGATAGACCTGGATTTTAACTAATAAGCTATCGATAAAGTATAGGTTAATATCTTCTATGAAGTACGATTCTACCAGGTAGTCCAGGCGGTGAAGCTTGTATATGCTAAAATCATCAGTGTAAAACTCGCCATAGTGTTTGAACACCCGCAAATCCAAATCTTTCAGGTGTTGATTGAGCTCTAGCGAAGAAAATTGAAAGTAGTAACCCGGCATTTCAGCCAATACACGGGTGATGGGTTCTTCTTTTTTGGGCTCGGATTCTACCATTCTTTTTGACGAATCGGGCTCTTTTTGTGGGGGGGTGCAGCCCAATAAGACAACAGAGAGAATTGGTATAACTATGAAATACTTCAAATTAACTAATTATTTCGTTAAATAAAGTGTTTCTATTTCTTAAATCCAAAAGCGTAATTAAATAAGTTGTGCGGCTAAGAGTACCTGTTGAGCGTCAATAGTTTCCGTGCCGCTAAGCATAATATCAGGAGTTATTTTGTGAGGGTTATGATATTTGAGGTGAGAATGCCAAACATGCTCTAAAAACCACTCCGGTTCATTACCCCAGCGGGTTTCCTTCATACGTCTCTGCAGATAGGTTTCGTAGGGAATGTCTATGGCAATGGTAAGAGAGGCGTTTTTTATTATTTGTAGATCTGTGAAAGCAAAAATGCCTTCAGCGACTACATAGCGATTTTCATTCAAAGAACTGTCGATGGTGTTTCTCCATCTGTTCCAGTCGATTGAATCGGGGGTTTCCCAATCAATCCTGTCTTTAATGGTGGGTATTTCCGATTGGGCTTTCACAAATTCATCCTGATCCAGATGGATGGAATCATGCAGCAGGGCACATAGTTCTTTCGAAAATGACGATTTTCCCGATCGGCTGACTCCCGCTACTAAAATCAGTTGACCCATCTGTTGATTTTAAACCTTACTTTCTCTCTTTTATGAGTTTCCATGGAGTACATCTTTATGTTGCTTTGTACTTCAGGGAAATTAATCTATGTGCTTGTTGGTGCTCTGAGCTAGAGCCTTTTCAACAGTAGGCAATTTAAAGGGTGTTTTGAATTATGAGAAAGAATCCATTTGTTTTCTGCGTTCAAAGAGCCCTCAATTAAGTAGGGGAGATGGGTATAATATTTTCTCCTATGGCGTTGATGAGCATAAAAAAAGCCCTGTCAGTTCCGACAGGGCTTTTTTTAAGTTTTTTCTTACTATCTGTACATAACTGCATCTACCGCGTCTAGTGTCCGCTTTACATTGGGTAGAATGGCATCGATGAGCGTAGGGGCGTAAGGCAACGGAAGATCCATGCTGTTTACCCTTTTTACAGGTGCGTCCAGATAATCGAAGGCATCTTTTTGTACGTTGAAGGCAATATCGGTTGAAATAGAAGCCAGTGGCCAGGCTTCTTCAACAATCACCAATCGATTGGTTTTCTTAACGGAGCCTATAACAGTTTTATAGTCAATGGGGCGTACTGATCGTAGATCAATTACTTCTGCACTAATGTCTTTTTTGGCCAGTTCGTCTGCTGCTTCAATGGCAATCTTCATCATTTTACCGAAGGAAACGAGTGTTACATCGCTACCCTCTTTTACAATATTGGCCTGGCCAATAGGCAAGAGGTATTCTCCCTCAGGTACTTCTCCTTTATCGCCATACATGAGCTCAGACTCCATAAAGATAACCGGGTCTTCATCTCTTATAGACGACTTGAGCAAACCTTTAGCATCGTAGGGGTTAGAAGGTACTACCACTTTGAGTCCGGGGGTATTGGCATACCAGTTTTCAAAGTTTTGAGAATGCTGAGAGCTTAGCATTCCGGCATTACCGGTTGGTCCTCTAAAAACTATAGGCATTGGAAACTGACCACCTGACATAGACATCATTTTGGCGGCTGAGTTAATAACCTGGTCTATGGCCACCAACGAGAAGTTGAAGGTCATAAATTCAATGATCGGACGCAGGCCATTCATGGCTGCTCCAACACCAATTCCTGCAAAGCCCAGTTCGGCAATAGGGGTATCTATAACTCTTTCCGGTCCAAACTCATCGAGCATGCCCTGGCTCACTTTGTAAGCACCATTGTATTCAGCAACTTCTTCTCCCATGAGAAAGACTTTTTGGTCTCTTCTCATTTCCTCAGACATGGCTTCCCTTAAGGCTTCTCTGAATTGTATTTCTCTCATTGAACTTGGTTTTTAGCGGGCGTAAAAATACACAATCAGGGTTCAAATCCCAATATAGAATTGCTTTAGAATTGGGTATAAAAAAAGCCCCGAATGTGATTCGGGGCTTTCGAGTATTTTTTTAATGATTTACTTATTTCAGTAAGTCAAGAAATGCTTGTGAGCCAGTGTATTGTCTAAACTCAAGGTCGTTAGCAGCTTTAGCTCTCAAAGAAGCATCGGCACTAATGGCATTTCTCAGGTGCTCAATTACTTTGTTCTCGTTGTCCTGACGGGCAGCGGCAACTGCAGCAGCATAGTGAGCAACTACATAACCTCTGTCGCTGCTAATTACACTTTCCAAAGTAGACTGTGCATTTCTGAAGTCTTTTCTCAACAACTGTACAAGGCCTTTGTTGAACTGGTCTACAGAACGGTTAGTAGCTCTGTTCAATGAACCAATGGCAAGATCGTAACGACCTACTTTGATTTCTACAGCTCCTTTGGCACCGTTAATACCCTGGCTTACTTCGTTGCCTGGGTTCATTCCGGCTGCTTTTGTAAGCGCATCGTGTGCTCCCCAAAGGTTGCCTTGCATAGCTAGAGCCATACCAATGTTGGCTTGAGCATATACGTTAGCTTGTTTTTGGTTAGAAATATTGAAGTGGTTCAATGCAGTTCTAACATGGTTAGTCATTTCTCTGCCAGAAGTTTGCATGGCTAACTGTAGGTGTACAGCACCTAAGTTGTTGTGTACTACGTAAGTATCGCTTTTCTTGGCAGCAGCTTCGTAGATTTTTTGCTTTTCAGTAAGTGAAGGGTTGTTGGCAGCAGCATAAAGCAATTCTTCAAGAGAAAGAGCGCTTGCCGAAGCCGAACCGTTAGCTATTTGAGTAGCCAGCGTAGCAATTTCTTCTCTCGATTTCTTTGGCTTCACAGTCAACACTTCTGTTTTAGCTGTTCTAAGCTTAGGGTAGATGTCTTTAAACACTTTGTTGTAAGTGCTTAGTTTTTGTAGCTGCTTTTCTTTTTGCTCAAATGAACCGGCTCCATTGATAATGTTAGTCCACTCTGCTTTTTGAGCCGCAGTGATACCATCGTAGCTGGCAAGCATAGATTTTAGACCGTTCCAGTCCTGAACAATTGGCTTAAGAATAAATCTGATCTGATCAGCCATGCCTTTGTAGTCATACTGATCCATTTTTTCTCTATACCACTTTTCAATGGCGGCAGCTCTTTCCTGAGAAAGCTCTGAGTTGAATGTTTCTCTACCTTCAGGAGAGTGAGTACCGGTAATGGTAACAGTTCTTGTTACGTTTTTCTCGGCAATAAAGGCAGCAAAACGCTCACCTCTGTCACTGTTTTTCTCAGAAGTTTTGAATACCGATTTTCCCTGATCGAAGTAGAACTCTACGTTAGTAGGGATCAATTCTTCCTGATCGTTGTAACCGTGAGGGGCATAAGAGGCATAGTAAGAAGACTGTACCAGTCTTGAGGTAGTGATTACGCCATCGGCAATGCCAAGTCGCTCGGTCTCAAGGTAGTTGCCGTTCTTAGGGTTTAGTGCACGGCCTTGAACCAGAAGATTACCTCTTTCCATACCCTCTACAAATGGGAAGGCATAGGTTTCGGTTTTCTTTGGTTGTTCGGTACCAGCATTAGGGTAGTCAACTTCTCTGAACTCTATGGTTTTTAGCTGACGCTCTTGTGTTCCGTAGGTATAGAAAGTATTCAGTTGGTACACCTTGCCTGGTTTAAGCATTTTAACCGGAAGGTTGGCAGATAACTCGAATCTTACAGTGTCTGCATGTACCTCAAGTGGGCTTGGAGTCACCGTTAGTTGTTGATCTTTGGCCATTTTCTTCATGGTGCTGAGTGCACAGCCCGTGAATGAGAAGATGCCCACAAGTGCAACTAGAAAAAACTTTTTAGCAGTTCGGGTTTTCATAAGAATTTTGATTGTTTTCGTCTGTTTAAGCCTGATTTAGCAGGCTGCAAGTTTAATAATTTTTTAGTACTTTCCGATTTCACCAATTGGAATTTGTTTCTAAATTGGTACATCTTTTAGCTAAATGGAAAGAATTCAGCAGTTTTTTGAGAATCAGGCCTTTGGGGTATGCACCAAACTAGGGGAGAAGCTCAATCTTTCTACCTCTAGCATCCGTTTGTTTTTCATTTACTCTTCTTTTCTAACCTTTGGCTCCCCTCTCATTGTTTATTTGGGTTTGGCCTATATCATCAACATTAGAAAACATCTTAGAAGAAGACAAAACCCTGTTTGGTATAATTAGGATAGGTTTTTTCGGTTCAGATTGGCAAACACTTTCCGGCCTTTTACAAAATACTGCCAGGTTATAAACCCTCGGTAGATTGGAATGTTGGGTAAACTTTGGCTTTTCTTGCTTCTTTTAGCCCATGTTCTTCTCATATACCAAAAAGTGCTCAAGTGGGCGTGCAGAATGGCCAGGCCGTGTTGTGGGCCGCTTTGTACAGAAAACTTGAATACAGCTACCCAATCCAGGGCTAAGCGCAAAGGGAATTTCCACAGCAGGTGGCCAATGGTTTCGTTTTTAATGAGCAGGCTTAGGCCATTTCTAAAGTTGAGGTAAGTTTTTTTGGGTTTCGACTTGTCTAATGTGCCTCCACCCAAATGAAATACGATGCTTTCGGTTGCTACACTCACCTGAAACCCGGCATTCCAAATGCGCCAACAGAGATCTATTTCTTCCATATGGGCAAAAAAGTCTTCATCGAGACCGCCAAGTTTTAGGTAGGTTTTGCGGTGCACGAAAAGGCAGCTGCCCGAGGCCCAAAAAATGGGAGTGTTGGTGTTATACTGGCCGTTGTCTTTTTCGAGCGTTTCAAAAATCCGGCCGCGACAAAAAGGGTAGCCCATCCAATCGATATAACCACCGGCAGCTCCGGCATATTCGAAAGTATCTTTCTTCTTATAATCGAGTATTTTGGGTTGAAGGGCCTTAATGGTTCTGTTTTGTTCTAGCAACTGTAAGGGAGCATGAATCCACCCTTTGGTTACTTCCACATCGGTATTGAGTAGCACCACATACTCAGACTCAATTAGGGGTAGTGCTTTGTTGTAACCACCGCAAAAACCATGATTTTGAGAAAAAGCAATGGTTTTTACGGAAGGAAAATTTGCCTTTACCCACTGGAGTGAATCATCGGTAGAGCCATTGTCTACCAGGTATACGGTGTGTGGTTGGCTGTGTGCAACTACCGATGGTAAGAATGTTTCCAGGTGGGCTCTCCCATTGTAGTTGAGGAGAACAACAGAAAGTTTTTCCATTAAAATAAATTGCCCAGATCCATTCCGGGAATATTGGGCATAAGCCCCTCAGTACTTTTCTTAATTTCTTCTTTTGCCCGGATGTCGGCCTTTTCCATGGCATTGTTAATGGCCGCAACGGTAAGGTCCTGAAGCATTTCTTTGTCATCCTTGCTCAACAGGCTTTCGTCAATTTCAATAGAGACTACGCTTTTCTTGCCGTTTACAGTGGCTTTTACCATTCCTGCTCCGGCTTCACCGGTTTCTTCAATGAACTCCAGCTTCTCTTGGGCTTCTTTCATTTTGGCTTGCATCTCCTTCACCTTGCCCATCATTTTCATCATATCAAACATGGCCTGTATTTTTTGTCAAAGCTATCGAATTAATATAAAAGAACCTGTTCTTCTTATGGGTTGGTTGTCCGCATTCTCGAACGAGACACGGTAAAGATAGGTTCCGGATGCCGCGGGCTCACCGTTAAAATTTCCGTCCCAACCTTCTGAGGGGTTGGTAGTTTCATAAACGAGACTTCCCCATCGGCTGTAAACACTCAGTACAAAGTTGTTATAAATTCCATCACTTACTTTGAAAATGTCATTGATTCCATCGCCATTGGGGCTAAAAGCATTAGGAACACCCAGATTGGTAGAAAGTATGAGGCATACTTGCTCACTGGTTTCGGAAAGGTTGCCACACGCGTCTTCATAAACCAAGCGGTAACATACCTCGGAAGTACCCGGTGGAATGGTGGTGTCTGTTATTTCTGTTTCTGCGGTGCTAAATATCTCTGCAAAGTCTGTTTCAATATCTTTCCTGTACAGAATGTATCGCCCCAAGGGAAAATTAGTGGCTGGCAGAACTACTTCTACCACAGCACCCCGAGCGCTTATTTGAGGAGCCGGTGGAGCCGGTAAAGTGAAGGGCTGACCATTAAATGGTTCAAGGCTTTGGCTCAGAGACGTAACCCCGTTAAACACAGACACCATTTGTAGGGTGCCCAGTTCGGTACAGCTGTTGAAAGAAAGGGATTGTCCGTTGCTATTTTCAGCCTCAGAGTAAGTTTGCCATTCCAAACCGTTCAGGTGTAGCCGTATGTCGCTAAAGTCTGTGGTGCTGGTAAGCCAGGCAATGGTCATTTCTATATCATCGTCAACCGATTCATCATATAAACTAAAGGCAATGGTGTAACCTGTCTCCGAATAAATGGTTTGAGTGCCACAGTCATCGGCTACCATCAGGCGGATACCCACATAAGAATCGTTTAAAGAAAGAGCGTTGTTGCTATACTCAAATGAGGTGGGGTTGTTGTCAGGATCAATAGAAGTAACTACCTCAAATCCGTTGCCCCGGTTAATTTCGAGGGTATAATTGAGGTTAGGTTCAAGTTCCTCATAGGCAATTCGAAAACTTTGCTCATCCACTACTTCTACTGTGTTGAGAACGGGAGGAGGGAGGTTTTCAAAAGAGGATACGTTGAAAATAGCCACATGACAACTGGAGGCTTCGCCAGTGTTAAGCATACCACGCACGGTGAGCCGATAAACTCCGGGAGTGCTATAGCTGTAGTTTAGGGGACTTTCGCCATCGTGTTCTACTATGTTATTGTCTCCAAAGTCTATTCGATAAAAATCGTATATGTCCTGATCTTTCCGGAATTCCAGTTGCACGCTGTTGCCCTGGCAGGAGTTGTAAGAAACCTGTGGCGGATCGTTAGGATATACAGTGATTTTTAGGCTGTCATATTCTCTGATTACCCCCTGATCGACCAATATGATATGATATGTGCCGGGGTCCAGGTACTCAATGGTATTCGTTTCCCCGGGGTCCAGGGCTCCATCTGCATTGGTAAACTGTGGGTTGTTAGGATCGCCATCTATGGTGTAAAATAAGGTGCCCGGTTTAAGGCCGGTGTGTTTAATTACCAATGAAAGGGGGGCACAACCGGCTACAAAATCAGATTCTATCCAACCCTTGCTACTATTGAACTGGCCATAAGCGCCATAGGGCAGTGCAAAAAGCAGCATGAGCAGTATAAATTTACCCCACCGGCTTCGTGTCAATAATGAAAGGATATGAACGTGAAGAATATCCATTTGAACTATCCAATAAACGTAGCGCGTATTGGAAACTTATTCAAATTAGGTAAAACAAAACCGTATTTGCTAGTTCGTTTCCTCAAGCAGATGTTTAATCACATCTTCTATACTGAAGCTGTCTTGGTTACCGGTTTCCATATACTTAAGCGTGTATTGCAGGTTTTTCATTTCTTCAGAACCTACCAATAAGACATAGGGAATCCCTTTTTTATCCGCATAACCCAATTGCTTCTTAAGCTTGGCGGGTTCAGGGTATAGTTCTGCGCTAATTCCTGCCGCTCTTAGTTTAGATAGCAGATTAAGCGAATGCTTTTGTGCAGCATCATCGAACGACACGATCAAAAGCTTGCTGTACCTTGCTTTGGCTTGGGGGAAGAGATTGAGTTCTTCGAGAGTGTCGTAAATACGGTCGATTCCAAAAGAAATACCCACGCCTGAAATACCTTCTAGTCCAAAAACTCCTGTGAGGTTATCGTATCGTCCACCGGCCGTAATTGTTCCCATTTTAATAGTGGTAGGTTTCACTTCGTAGATCATGCCGGTATAGTAGGAGAGTCCTCTGGCCAGGGTAAAGTCCACAAGTACTTTGTCGGTCAGAAAGCCCAGTAAACTTAGGTTGTCCAGAGTTTCTCTGGTTTCGGCAATTCCCTTTTGGCCTATTTCAGATTCGTTGAGCAGGGAGAGCAGGGCATCCAGTTTCTCCACGTTATTGCCGGAAAGTGCCAGAATTTGATCGAGTCGGTGAAGCGATTGCTTATTCAGACCAATAAGGGCCAATTCATCAAACACCTTTTCCTTGCCTATCTTGTCTAGCTTGTCGAGAATCACACAAAACCGGCTAAACTCTTCTTTGGCTCCACACACTTCGGCAATTCCTTCCAGTATTTTACGGTTGCTTATAGAGATGCTATAGGCATCGAAAGCAAAGCATTTGTAAACCTCCTGCACCATAGCCAGCAACTCGGCCTCGCAAACCAACGAGTCGGTACCTACAATGTCTGCATCGCACTGAAAAAATTCGCGATACCTCCCTTTTTGAGGTTTGTCGGCTCGCCATACCGGCTGAATTTGGTAACGCTTGAACGGAAAGGTGATGTCGTTGCGGTTCATTACCACATAGCGGGCAAAAGGCACTGTAAGGTCATATTTGAGCCCTTTTTCGGAGATTTTAGGTGCCAGCGATTTAGTGCCTTCTTCGAAATCTGCCGGTTGAGTCTTGCTCAAAAAGTCTCCCGAATTGAGGATTCTAAAGAGCAATTGATCGCCTTCATCCCCATACTTACCGGTTAAAACACTCAGGTTTTCCATGGCCGGAGTTTCCAGAGGCATAAAACCGTATTTTTCAAACACCTTTTTAATGGTTTCGATAATAAAGTTTCGTTTGAACATTTGTTCCGGACCGAAATCTCTGGTGCCTTTGGGAAGGGATGGTTTCTTAGACATCTATTCAAATTTTTGCCAAAACTAGTAAAACCATGGCTCACTGAGTAGCTCTTCCTAACTTATAGGAAAAAAATGACAGTTTTTCTTCGTCAAAATATTCGCAAATGAATATTAAACCAGTATCTTTGCCCCTCATTTAGAAATAAGGTCTTAGTCATGGGAGTAACAAGATTAAAGAGAAAAGGCAGAAGAAATAAGCAAAAAGCGGCTCAAAGACAGAGCAGAATTAAATTTCTTACCAGCAAACCTGTGTTGAAAAACGTTGATAAAGAGGAGCTGAAGGCGTCTTTCAACGCTGAAGAGCCTAAGAAAGAAACTAAGGCCAAGGCAAAGAAAGAAGAGGCCCCTAAGGCTGAAAAAGCTGCTAAAGAAGAGAAGCCTGCTAAAGAAGAGAAAAAAGAAGAGTCTGCTGAATAAGCATCTTTTAAAAATATAACCTAATGAAAGCCCTGAAATCAGGGCTTTTTTATTTCACTTCGTTTACCCAATTCAATAACTTCCAGGTTTTGTGCCCTTCCTTGGGCAATGTCGAAGCGCAACAGCGTTCGCACCTGATGAAAACCGTGCCTTCCTGCAGCGCCAGGGTTCATGTATAAAAGTTGGTTTTGCTTATCGGGCATTACTTTAAGTATATGGCTGTGGCCACAAATGAGCAGGTCAGGGGAGTGCTCGGCAATAAGTTCTTTCGCCCTTCTGGCATATTTGCCCGGAGTTCCACAGATATGAATCATTAGAATCTTTAAGCCTTCTATAGAGGTTGCAATGTATTCCGGAAGCTCCCGCTGCATCTCGGGGCCGTCTATGTTTCCATAAACCGCTTGAGTGGGTTTGAAATTTTGCAAGGCCTCTAACACCCCGCCCTCACCAATGTCACCGGCATGCCATACTTCATCGCATGTCTCAAAATGATGAAAAACGCGATCATCGAGAAACCCGTGAGTATCGGAAATAAGGCCAATTTTCATGTTCCTAATTTGGGAATCATTTCTAGGATGAAGAAACTTTTCTGGCCTCGCTTTGATGCGGATTCAAAAAAAAATGCCATTTTATTTATCGTGTAGTCTCTTTTACTCAAAGACTGTTTATTGTCTGACAGTTTGGTGGTATTTTTGAGTCTGTAACACACAACAAAAACCTTAAATCGATGAAAAAACTTTTACTAACACTTACGGCAATTCTTTTTGCATTTACTGCTCATGCCCAAACCGCTGACGACAAGTGGTGGATTGACATTGACCTCATCAATAACAAGTTTGATTACCGCTACTATGAGAGCCTCTTCAATTTTGGAGACTTGGGTAGTGCCGGTTTTCGAGTAGGGGTAGATCGCTACCTCAACAATAGTTTAGATTTAGAGCTGGGAACCTCTTATGGTAAGTTGAGCCACGAAAATATTTTCGTGGGTAATGTATTCGATGTGGATGCCCGACTGGTTTATAAGTTGGCTAATGGGTATGTCCTCAAAGAAGAGTCTAAAGTAGCTCCGTTTGTTTTTCTAGGCTATGGACTCACTTCTTTCAGCAATATAGAAGGCATATACGAAGAGTTTGAAGATGGCTTGCTGAGTCATGTACCGATTGGAGCCGGACTTGAGTTTAAGCTAACCGAAGGCGCTAGCATAGAAGTGGGCGCTGCCTATAAAAAGAGTGTTCAGCAGGCTCCTAACTACATGCAGTATTCACTGGGAGTATCCTTCTCCTTAAGCAGCAAAAAAGATTCGGATGGTGATGGCATTTATGATAAAGAAGATGCTTGTCCTACTCAGGCAGGACCTGCAGAAAACAAAGGATGTCCATGGCCCGATACGGATGGCGATGGCGTATTGGACAAAGACGATCAGTGTCCTGCGGTAGCAGGAAAGCTCAATGGCTGCCCTGATGCGGATGGTGACGGTATAAAAGATAGTGAGGATGCGTGTCCTAATGTGGCCGGTATTGCGCGCTTCAACGGATGTCCTGATACGGATGGAGATGGTATTCAGGATTCAGAAGACCAATGTCCAAGCGTGGCCGGCACACTCAATGGCTGTCCTGATAGAGATGGTGATGGTGTGAAAGACAGTGATGATCAATGTCCGACAGTGGCTGGTACACTAAACGGTTGCCCCGACAGAGATGGTGATGGTGTAAAAGATAGTGATGACCGCTGCCCGGAAACTGCCGGACTTGCCAGCAATGGTGGTTGTCCTGAAGTGCAGGAAGAAGTGCAACAGGTATTAGACCTTGCGGTTAAGAGCATTCAGTTCAACTCCGGAAGTGATGTGTTACGATCTAGTTCCTATGCTTCGCTCAATCAGGTGGCTCAGCTGATGAAAGAAAACGACTTCGATATTAAGTTGAGTGGCTATACTGACAATACCGGCAATGCAGCTTCAAACCTTGAGCTGTCCAAAAGAAGAGCTAACGCTGTGAAGAACTACCTTGTAGAACAGGGTATTAGCCCAAGCAGAATTAGTGCCGATGGATATGGTATTGCTAACCCGGTGGCTGATAACAGCACGAGTGCCGGTAGAGCAGCCAACAGAAGAGTAGAGATAGAAATTATCTATAGATAGATCAGTTAATATCTAGTGAAAAGCCAGGCGAATCAACGTCTGGCTTTTTTTATTGAACCCGGTATATCTTTTCGGTGGGCAATGGCTCCAACTTGGGGTTAAAAATTACAGTTTTCGCTTTTTAATATGAACGTATGTTCATATATTTGAAGCAAACCTATCCAAATGGAAGAGCAACTGGACGTAGACAGGGTCGAGAAAATTGCTTTTGTGCTCAAAACAATTGCTCACCCGATGCGAATTGGCATCATCGACCTGCTCAATGAGCATGAGAAAATGTCGGTTAACGACATTACCGCTTACCTTGGACTGGAACAATCACTAACCTCCCACCATCTGGCTAACATGAAAATGAAGGGAATTCTCGGCAGCAAGCGAGAAGGTAAGAATATCTTCTATTTCTTGCGAATGAAGGAAGTACCCGACCTCATTAAAGTGTTAGAAGATGTAGATGTGATTGTGTTCTAGTAAATTCCCGGTTAAGCCGTAACAATTAAGCTTTAGTTTGACTTAATTAGAGTATGGCAATACAATCTGTTAATCCCACCAACAACCAGATCGAAGCCGAGTTTGAACCGCATTCATCGGCCTATGTGGAATCAGCTTTAGAAAGAACCGAGCAGGCCTTTAAATCATGGTCGGCAGAATCGTTTGCTTACCGTGGTAAGCTGTTTATTCAGCTAGCCTCTCAACTCAGATCCCAAAAAGAAGACCTGGCGCGTTTAATGACTTTAGAGATGGGTAAAACCATTAACGAAGGAATAGCGGAGATAGAAAAATGCGCCTGGGTGTGTGAGTATTATGCAGAAAATGCGGAGCGATTCTTAAAAGATGAGCCTCTCACAACAGATTCAGGCAAAGCCTTTATTAGTTATGAACCCATAGGCTGCGTGTTGGCAGTTATGCCCTGGAATTTTCCTTTCTGGCAGGTGTTTCGCTATGCTGCGCCAACTCTTATGGCTGGAAATACGGGCATTCTTAAACATGCATCCAATGTTCCGCAGTGTGCCCTGGCTATTGAGCAACTCTTTATAGAAGCAGGCTTTCCCGTTGGGGTATTTCAAAATCTTTTGATCGAATCTTCCAGAGTAGAGGCGCTTATTGATGACAGAAGAATTGTGGCTGTTACACTAACAGGAAGTGAACTGGCCGGTGCTAAAGTTGCGGAGGCGGCCGGACGAAACATAAAAAGCTCCTTGCTCGAGCTAGGTGGAAGTGATCCTTTCATCGTATTGGCCGATGCCGATATTGATAAAACCTGTCGTATAGCAGCCAAGGCAAGAATGATTAATTGCGGCCAGAGCTGTATAGCAGCCAAGCGCTTCATTGTGGTGGAACGTGTCTATGAGGAGTTTATTCATAAGTTTACCGCCTTTATGAAAACCTATATTCCTGCCGATCCGCTTCAAAAATCAACCAATTGTGGACCAATGGCCTCTCTATCGCTGGCCGAAGAGCTGCAAAGACAAGTGAGTGAGTCGGTCAAGGCCGGTGCCCATATAGAATTGGGAGGGAAAATGGCGGGTAATCAAGGAGCTTTCTTCGAACCAACTATACTTACCGGGGTAAAGGAAGGTATGCCTGCATTCGAGGAGGAAATGTTTGGCCCGGTGGCTTCCGTAATCAAAGCCAAAGATACTGACCATGCAGTGGCAATTGCCAATAACTCCCGTTTTGGTTTGGGAGGCTCTGTTTGGACAGCAGACCCTAAAATGGGTCTTGAAGTAGCTCGCAAGGTACAAACCGGAGCCATGTTTGTGAACCAAATGGTAGCTTCAGATCCCCGGCTGCCTTTTGGAGGAATAAAGAAATCAGGATATGGTAGAGAGCTGTCTCATCTGGGTATCCGCGAGTTTGTAAACCAGAAAACCATTGTGCTGCCTTAGATATAGCCCATTACCCGGTACATACCCAATCCAACCCATTCTTTGAAAAGTGTTTCCCATTTGTCAATGGCTGAAGCGCGAGGTATTACAAGGTCATCAAAGTTAAGAGTGCTTCGGTCTGTTAAATACCCGGCCGGAAAAGTATCGAAATCTACACCCTGCCTTTTCAGGCAGAGCGATGCTCTTTTCATGTGAAAAGCAGATGTGATGAGTAGGTAGTTCTGACCCGGAAAATGGCTGTTTAATAATTCGGCCGATTTCACCGCGTTTTCGTGGGTGTTAATGGCATGTGGTTCAACCACAATAACTGAATCGGGTACACCAGCCATAGTTAGAAAAGATTTTAACCTATCGGCCGCTCTGCTATTGTCTACTTGTTCGAAACCCAGCCCCCCGCTTACCAGAATTCTCCCAATTTTTCCCTCGTTGTAAAGCTGAAGGGTGTGGGTGATCCGGTCTGCACCCATATTGAAGTAGATTCGGTCTCTTGGAGTTTTACTGCCTTTGGTAACTCCTGAAAACACCACAGCCACATCGTAGTAAGCCATTTCCTTCATGGGTACCGGCTCAGGTTCCCACCAAAGCATAACCCGGTTGGCAATATATTGATTAGAAAAAAAGGCCAATAGCCCAACAGAAAGCCAAAAACAGCGCTTCTTCCATCGGGAGTTTTTTAAGAAAACAGAAAGTATGAGCAAGCCGATAACCCAGGTCAACGGACCTACAAACAGAGACAGTATCTTTGATAGAATAAAAAACATATGGAATGCATAGCGAAAATAATGTCAATTATTTGATAAACCTTATCTTTTGAAAATCAATGAGATACAATGATCATTGACTCATTTTTTCAAGCATTTTTCAAAACAGTGTAATGCCTTTAGACAAGGCTCGTCTATACAATTGAATGGAGTTGCAGGAATTTAAAACCAAAGTTTTACCGCTAAAAGATCGGCTTTACAGAATAGCACTAGCAATGCTAAAGTCGGTCGAAGAGGCCGAAGATACGCTTCAGGATGTAATGGTAAGGCTTTGGGATAAAAGAGCACAACTGGGAGAGTATCGTAGTGTAGAAGCTCTAGCCGTGACGGTGTGCAAAAACCGATGCATTGATAAACTAAAGTCTAAAAAGCACAAGTATCATGAAGACGTGCAGACACTGGAAGTTGAATCGGGCTTATCCAATCCATACAGGAGTTTGGAGTTGGGAGAAAGCATGAAGCTAATGCTCAAAGCCTTTGATACGCTTCCTGACCAGCAAAGGCTGCTGGTGATACTGCGAGATGTTGAAGGCTATAGCTACGAAGAAATATCTATGCAAACCGGTCTACAGATAAACAACATAAGAGTGGGGCTTTCAAGAGCCCGCAAGGCAGCAAGAGAGGCCTATTTAAAAGAGACAGAATATGAACGCCAATAAAGAAATAGAGCAATTAATAGAAAAATATTTCAGTGGAGAGACTTCTCTGGAAGAAGAAAAGCAACTCCAGGTTTTCTTTCAAAGAGAAGATCTTCCCGCTGAACTGGAATCTTACCGACAGCAAATACTGATGGCTGCCGAGTTAAGGAAGGTGAGAACCGAGCTGAATGATGATGATCTGTTTGCCAAAATTGAGGAGGCAAGTGAGGCCAAAGAGCCTAAAGTGGTAGAGTTAAAAACCAACTGGCAAACCTGGGGTTTGAGAGTGGCTGCTGCAATAACACTTGTACTGGTAGGCTTTTGGGTAGGAGAGCGCTTTTCTCAAAATACCGAGGTGTCTGAGATCAAAGAAGAGCTGGCACTGCTCAAGCAACAGTTATCAAGCAATTCGGCCAGTGGCAGGCTGCAGGCGGTTAGTCAAATAAAGCATGCTGAACGTCCCGATGAGGAAATGCTCATCACACTCTTTGCGGTGATGAAAAACGACCCAAACATGCATGTGCGCATTAAGGCTGTAGAGGCTCTGACCAAAATGGGAAAACAACCCGGGTCCGTTCAGGCACTCACTGGAGCCTTGTTAGAAGAGAATGAGCCTGCCGCACAAATAGCCATTATTGAGGCTTTGGTGACCTTGCAGGAGAAATCGGCCATAGAATCGCTCGAAAAACTAACCGAACAAGATCAGGTGCTCAAAGAAGTAAGAGACGAAGCCTACATAGGTATTTTCAAACTCAAAGACATGTAATTCAAAATAGTCAACAAGACAGTCCAAAGAACAAACTCAAATATCTGAAAACAATAAAACGATGAAAATGAATAAGTTAAACAGAATGGTAATGGCAGTATTGTTTACTGCTGCAACACTTACGGGACTCAACGCCCAGGAATTTAAGTTAGATGTATCCAATCCTTCAGGTAAGACCCTTATCCTCAAAGAATTGAACCGTGTTGCTGTAGAGGCTCACGATGGCAATCAGGTGCTTATGACAAGCGAAAATCATGGAGACCATCCGGAAAGAGCGCAAGGCTTAAAGCCATTGAGTGCCAGGGGAGAAGACAATACAGGCATAGGGCTCAATGTGACCACTTCAGGAAACGAAGTTACTGTATTCCAAGCCGCCAGAAGATCGCAAGGGAAATACGTAATTAAAGTACCCAAAGGCATGAAGGTGCAGATAGAACATACAGGCCAGCATGAGGGTGGTAAAATTGAGGTTAGCGGACTTTCTACCGAACTTGAAATTTCCGGAAGATACAACTCTGTATACCTGAAAAACATAACCGGTCCTGCTTTGGTAAATACCATTTACGGTAAAATTGAAGCCGATTTTGCTTCGCTTAGCCAAAAAGGCCCCACTTCACTGGTTTCTGTGTATTCAACCGTAGATGTTACTCTACCTACCAATACCAAGGCCAATCTGCTGGTAAAAACTCCCTATGGAGAGGCTTACTCCGATCTGAACATTGAATTTCCTAAAACGGAAGAAATGCGCAAAATCAGCTCGGCAATTGAAGGAACACTCAATGGTGGAGGAGTAGGGCTGGAGTTAAAGGCTTCTTATGGCAACGTATACCTGAGAAAAAAATAAATGCAGTAACTGCCTGTCGCAAAAGATAATTGGTATCTCAGCGGCAGGCAGTTTTTTCATCAAAAACTCAAACTATCATGAAAACAATTGCAATAACACTTGCTCTTTTGTGCATCTCCGGAGGGCTTTTTGGTCAAAGTACTTTGGAGAAAACCTACGCACTCGGCCCCCAAGAAAAGTTGGCACTCCAATTCGATTATCCTCAGCTTATTCAACTGAGAACATGGAATAAGCAGGAGGTGCTCATTAAAGCCAGGGTTTTTATTAATGGAGAAGAAGTAAGAGACGATTTCAAGCTCCTCGATTCCAGAAAATCAGGAGTACTTCTTATTGAGTCTCAGCTGGAGAATCTGGACAAGTACAAGAGTCAATACATCTTTATCGATGAGGATATCGAAGAATCGAAGAATGTAAGTATAAAACGGGGCGGTAAAACCCTGGTATTTGGTAATGGAAAAGGGAGTTACCACAATGGAACTCGTATTGATATAGAGCTTGAAGTATTCGTTCCCAAAGAAGGAGAGGTTGAGGTTGAAGCCCGGTATGGCCTGGTAGAAGTGGTAGAAATGCCCAAAATGCTAGAGATAGTAGCTACTTATGGTGGTGCTGATGTGAAGGTCGCAGAGCCCAGTCTCAAGGAGCTTGAGGTGTCTACCTCCTGGGGACAAATATTTTCTAATCTTACCTCACCCATTCAGGTAACCGGTGGTGAGCGAATAGGTGAGCAAATGGTAGCCAGCTATTCAGCCAGCAAAGGAGCAGAATCGGTCAGGATAAAGTCGAAGTACGGTCACATTTACCTTAGAAATAATTAGCCATGAAAAAACTGCTCGCAATTATCTTCTGGGTAGTGGCTGTTCAGGGAATAGCCCAAACCGAGACTTTTGAAAAACAGGTGGACTATAATGGAAGGCACCTCATGGTAGATGCCGGTCTGGTAGATCGCATCAAAGTGGTGAACTGGGATAAAAAAGAGATTGGAATTCGGGTGCTTTATTCGATTAACGATGGGCAGCTAAATGACCTGATGAGTGTGTCCTTGCAAGAGTCAGGTGGGAATGTAAAGCTCGATGTTTCGTTCGATGATAAACAAATTAAGGCCAGGGGTTACTACAATTGTGACGATGAGAATGCTCTTACCTGGGACAATAAAGACAATGCTACCCGCGTGTGTATAGATGCACAGGTAGAAGTAAGTATTCCGGCCAATGCCGATATATCGGTAGAGTCCATTATTGGAGACTTGGAAATTAGTGGTGTTTATGGGCAGTTAATGGCAAAAACCATCACAGGAACCATAAACCTTACATGGCCTGAAAAAGAAGGAGCAGAGGTGGAGATTAAGACGGTGAATGGAGGAATTTACTCCAACAGAGAGTTTCAGACCAGGGTAGATAAGGGGCTTCCGCTAATTAGTTCTCACAAGATCAACGGGAAGTTGGGAAGTGGCGGAAAACGAATTCGATTGGAGACGGTTACCTCGGATATTTACTTCAGGGCACAGCGGTAAATGTTAAATTGACTTAACAACTGTTAAAATTGAGGATGTTATGCAACATTTTTGGCTTTGCAGGCATCTATAGAGTATAAATACCAGGCAAAGAAGTAACCAAACTATTGCTTCCGAGTCTAACCACAAAGAACCTGCTAGATGTTTTATCAACCAACTTTTTACCCGACAACAATGAATGGCCAAGATAAGATCACCATTAGCGGTGTGGTTTTTCATGTCGAAAAAAACTGCTGTCCGCAACTGAATGCCTATTTAGATACACTCTGCAAACAAAGTCTTAAAGAACTAAAGGAAGAACTTGTGGCAGAATTGTTACTGGAAGAATTACGGGAAGAGGGCAAAGAAGTGATTACAAAGGTTGAGGTTGAACATCTAATTCAAAAAACGAAACACTTACAAATGCCTGATTAGTTTTTGGTTTGAGATATATTAGCATAAGAAGTGTTTTCTGTCCACAGAGCTCTGCAACAGCAGAGCTCTACTTTTTTAAAGCAAGAATTACCGCTATAACTTAAGGTTCAGGTTCTTTCTTTGTAAGAAAAGAAATGAAACAAACCATAATTATCACTTCTATTATGCTGCTCATGTCTGCCGGAGTTCAGGCTCAGCAGTTTAATTTTTCTCAACAACAAACCAAGGTGTGGGAGTTAGCCAAAGCCAGAACTCTGGCCGTGGCCAAAGCTATGCCGGAAGATAAGTATAGCTATACACCAACAACAGGAGTTAAGTCGTTTGGTCAACAAATGACACATATGGCCAATAGCCTGCTTTCTATGAATACCCGGTTTATTCTTATAAAAAGCTACTCAGGGGTAGAGCAAAATGCCGCTACTATGAGTAAACAGCAAATAATAGATGCCTTGACGGCCGCTTTCGATGAAGTAATAACCACGCTTAATGGCATGACAGATAGTGAGCTGCTCACCCAGGGGAAATCACACGGAGCTTTTCCGCTTACCAAATGGCAATCATTTTTGTTTATGAGAGACCATATTACCAACCATAGAGCCAAAGCAGTACTCTATCTGAGACTCAATGGAATAACGCCTCCGGAATATGGGTTCAACTAATTGCTACCAGTCTTTCTTGCTTTTCATGGCTTCGGCCAGTTGGTAAACAGCCATGGCATACATGGGGCTTCTATTGTACCGGGTAATCACATAGAAGTTATAAAAACCATACCAGTGCTCTTTGTCACTTTCGTTGTCCAGAATAACTAAAGTGGCCGGAGTGCTGCCGGGTATATGGTTTGCTGCAGGTTTAATTCCCAGAGCCGTATAGTCAGAAAGTTTGTTTTTGGGTTTGATCACTTGTTTGTTCAGGTTAGTCACCTTGCGGGTAAAAGTGGCTTTGGTGGCCACTGGTTCACCTTGCTGCCATCGGTGTACCTTCAGGTAGTTGGCCACACTGGCAATGGCATCGGCCGGGTCAGAAATCAGGTCAGCACTGCCATCGTCTTCAAAGCTTTTGGCATAGGCCAGGTAGCTACTGGGCATAAACTGAGAGAAGCCCATGGCCCCGGCATATGATCCTTTTATCGCCAGAGGGTCCAGTTTTTCTTTAGAAGTAAGTTCCAGGAATTTGGCCAGTTCCGATTTAAAAAAGCTGGCTCTTCTTGGGTATCCAAAACCAAGCGTGTAGAGGGCGTCCAAGACACGGTAAGTGCCCATAATTCGTCCGAAGTAGGTTTCTACTCCAATAATACCCAAAATGATTTCTTCATTTACTCCCGTTTGTTCGCTTACGGTACGAACCTCTTTCTGGTATTTTTTCCAAAATTCTAAGCCGGCCTGAGTGCGTTCTTCCGTCACAAATATTTTACGATACCTTTCCCATGTCATTGTGCCCTCTGCCGGTCGGCTAATCTTATCAATAATCTCTTGTTGAAACTGAGCCTCATTCAGGATGGCCCTTATTTTGGTTTCATCAGCTCGGTGTTCTTTCACATACTCTTTTATGAATTCTTCAACTTCGGTAGTGTTTACCTGAGCATAGAGGCCGGCAAAACAGAATAGAAAAATGGTAGTCAGGGTGTAGCGCATACAGAACGATTTTGAACTAAAGATAGTGAAGAAGCATTCACTCAGAAATAGATTACTTTTTATTGGACGGATTACTTTTTAGATCACTAATTTCAACTATGCTTTCAAACAAAGATATTGCCAGACTCAGAGCCGAAACGGACGGTGTACAACATGTAATACACTTCAATAATGCCGGCAGTGCCTTACCTCCCAATGTGGTACGAGATACGGTTATTGACTATTGGAAACAGGAGTCTCTGCTTGGGGGCTACGAAATTCAGGCGCAAAGAGCGAATGAGTTAGATGAAACTTATCATTCGCTGGCCAGGCTCATTAATGCGCAGAAAGAAGAAATAGCCATTGTGGAAAATGCCACCTCTGCGTGGAATGCGGCCTTCCAGGCCATAGATTGGCAAGAGGGCGATGAAATAATTTGTAACCGGCCAGACTATGCCAGCAACTACCTGGCCTATTTACATCACCCCAAAAAACCAAAGGTTAAAGTAATTCCAACCACCGCTTCTGGCGATGAAGATCTGGAGGCCTTTGAGAAAATGATCAACTCCCGCACCAAACTGGTGTCCATTACCCATATTCCAACCAATTCAGGCCATGTGGCTCCGGCTGAGCAAATCGGATCAATCTGTCGCTCCCGAAACATTCTCTTTTTGCTAGATGCCTGCCAGTCGGTGGGTCAGTATCCAGTAGACGTGGAAAAAATAAAGTGCGATATGCTTTCTGCTACCGGCAGAAAATACCTGAGGGCTCCAAGAGGTACCGGTTTCTTATATGTGAGAAAAGAAATATTACCGCAGCTCACACCTTATGTGGTAGACCTTCATTCAGCCACCTGGACAGGAGAGCAAACGTATACCATTCGCACCGATGCGCGCAAATTCGAAAACTGGGAAGGGAACAGGGCCAACCAACTAGGGTTAAAGGCAGCAGCCGACTATGCCCATACCATAGGGCTTGAGGCTATATGGCACCGTATTCAGGCATTGGCCCATGAAGTACGCAAAGGCTTTAGACAAATGCCTCACGTACATTGTCATGATGAAGGCAGCCTGCTGGCCGGAATAGTTTCATTTACAGTCTCAGGCCATAGTGCTGCCCAGGTTCAGCAATACCTTTTAAAAGAAGGGATAAATGTGAGCTGGAACGGAACCCCCAATACCTATCTGGACATGACCGCAAAGGGGCTTTCGGAAATAGTAAGGGTCTGCGTGCACTATTATAACACCGAAGAAGAAGTGAGCAAGCTGTTGGAGCTACTGCAAAAGTTGAAATAGAATTTTACTATTTGTAAATCATAGGTGTTGACAAATATTCAAGTCAATACGTTAATAAAATTTAATCTATTGAAGCCTTCTTTTTGTAAAGAAGGCTTTTCTATTGGTTGTAATAATCTGTTTTTCAATAGTTTATTTATTAACTCTAAGTAAAGAGAGTTACCCTTTCATTAAACAATTCCCCAAGGATTTTCTCGAAGAATTCTCTTAGTAATTTTACCTATATGAACTATTTGGCAGCCCATTCAGTCGCCTGAGTTCATGAAGTAAGTCTTGAACAATATGGCGCTCTGGTCGCCTGGGTTTTTAAGAGAATGAGGAATCTGTCCATTAAAATAAAGTGTGTCTCCCTGCTTCAGATGAACTTCTTCATCGAGAAGGCCATAGATAATTTCGCCTTCGAGCATATATACCAGTTCGTACGAATCGTTGGCCAGTGGTTTTCGAAAAACTCCAGGCTGTACTGTTACCGTAACCACTTTGACCGGATGGTTGTGAATAATCTGAGACATCAACTTTTCATAGGTCAGCCCTTTAGAGTCGTAGCGAAGTTCAATTTCTCCTTCACCCTTGCGAATAATGGTATATGAACTTTCAGGCTCATTATCTACCGGTTTCACCAGTTCGGAGAGAGGTTCTTCCAAAGCTTCCGAAATTTTATACAAAACAGGCAGAGAAGGCATGGTTCGAAAGTTTTCAATTTTTGAAAGCAATCCGGCCGTTATGCCGCTCTTTCTGGCCACCTCGGCAAGGCTCAGCCCTTTTTCCTTTCGTACGTTCCGAAGCTTTTTGCCAATGGCGCTCAATATATCCGATTTCATACAATACCCTTTTGGAATTTTTAAATGTAAGCAAAGGCATGAATTACATGCCCAAAACCAGTGTAAAGAATGATTAAAGAAAATATAAAGATGGCGGTCTTCGATATGGCCGGTACTACCATAGACGAACAGAAAACAGTGTACCGCAGTGTGGGTGAGGCATTGGCTGAATTTGGTTTTGAGTACTCGCTGGAAACCATTGTGCATAAAATTGGAGGCATGAATAAGCGAGAGGGCATTGCCCTGCTCATGAGAGAGAGTGGAGAGGCCATTACCGAAGAAGCTGTAGAGGTAGTTTTCAGGCTCTTTAAAAAGAATGTAGAGGCGGCCTATGAGAGTGCTCGTGGGTTAAAGGAGATGAAGGGAGCCACCGCTTTGTTTTCTTACCTAAAATCTAACCACATAAAGGTAGTACTCGACACGGGCTATCACCGGTCTACGGCCGACTTACTCATTGATAAAATGGGATGGGAAGATCAAGACCTTATAGATTTTTCGGTGACTTCAGATGAGGTCGAAGAAGGGCGTCCGCAACCCCACATGATTCGTTTGGCAATGGAGGCTTTGGGAGTTGAAAACCCGCAAACCATTATGAAAGTGGGCGATACCCAGTCCGATATTGACGAAGGAAGGAATGCAGGTTGTGGGATTATCGTAGGCATTAGTTCCGACCAGTACTCCCGCGAGCAACTACTCAGTATGGGAGCTACTCATGCCATCGACCAGTTGAGCGAAATCATCCAAATACTCGAGGCCCAATGAGTCCACTGAAAGCATACCTTCTAAAGTCGGACCACCGTGTGGTAGCATTGGTGGGAGCAGTAGCTGCCTTTGGTACATACTCATGCATGTATGCTTTCAGAAAACCATTCACTGCAGCTACCTATGCCGATATGGAGTGGCTAGGTATTGACTATAAAATATGGCTCATTTTTGCCCAGACTATTGGTTATACACTCTCTAAGTTCTATGGTATTCGTTTTATCGCTGAACGTGGAGACAAAGGCAGAGCCAGACAAATTCTATGGCTCATAGCTCTTAGTTGGCTGGCTTTACTGCTTTTTCCTTTGGTTCCGAAGCCTGCCAATATGATCTTACTCCTTGTCAATGGCTTTCCGTTAGGCATGGTGTGGGGACTGGTGTTCAGTTATCTGGAGGGTAGAAGAGCTACTGAGCTTATGGGGGCCTTTCTTGGGGTTAGCTTTATTTTTTCATCGGGATTAGTAAAGACTGTTGGTGCCCATTTGATGGTCGACTATAGTGTTTCAGCCTGGTGGATGCCCTTTTTTACCGGGCTTGTTTTTGTGGTTCCGCTTCTTGCATTTGTCTGGCTGCTTGACCAGATACCTCCACCAAACCCGGAAGACGTGCGCCTGAGAAACAAGCGTGAATCAATGGCCCGGCCCGAAAGAAGAAGCTTCTTCTGGCAATATGCCAGCGGCATTTTATTACTGGTAGTGGCCTATGTTTTTTTAACCCTCTTGCGCGATGTGCGCGACAATTTTGTGGCTAATATTTGGGTGGAACAAGGCTATGGGGAGCAGCCCGGAATATTCACTCAAACCGAAGTGCCCGTAGCACTGGGTGTATTGCTCATCATTGGGTTGCTGGTACTGGTCAAGAATAATCTTCGGGCATTCATGCTCAATCATTGGCTCATAGGAATAGGCTTTACCATTATTTGCTTAAGCACCTATGCCTTTTCTGCGCAGCGGTTAGAAGCTTTGCCCTGGATGATGCTCGTAGGTTTTGGGTTGTATCTGGCCTATGTCCCCTTCAACTGCGTCATTTTCGATCGGTTCATGTCCACCTTTAAGCATAAAGGCAATGCCGGTTTTCTGATGTACGTAGCCGATAGCTTTGGCTACCTGGGGAGTATGGGCTTTTTGTTTTACAAAGAACTGGCAGGTTTTGGAGAAATGTCGTGGACACTGTTTTTCCAACAATCCCTTCTGGTAATCTCAGTTTTTGGATTGGCTGTGACCACAGCCGCGGCCATATATTTTAAAAGAAAGTATCACGGTCAGGTGTTGCAAAGCGCGCAGTTGGCATTGAATTGAAATAAATGAAAAAGAGAGCAATTGTAATAGGAGCCGGCATAGTTGGCTTGGCAACGGCCAGAAAACTGGCACAGAAAGGGTATGCCGTTGAGGTGCTGGAAAGAGGAGAAAGAGCACAAGGTGCCTCTATTCGCAATTTTGGAATGATATGGCCTATTGGCCAACCCAAAGGTAAACTGTACGAGCGTGCATTGCGCTCTCGCAGCATATGGAAGGAATTGGCCGAGAAGGCCGGAATTTGGTATGGAGAAGTAGGAAGCTTGCACCTGGCCCATCGGCAAGAAGAACAGGCCGTACTCGAAGAGTTTGTAGATCAAAACCCTCAGTACACCTTGTTAAGTCCATCGGCTGTCCGTTCCGAGGCAGTTGTCAAAGAAGGGTTAAGAGTGGCACTTTGGAGTAATGAGGAGCTAATTGTAGACCCGAGAGAAGCCATAGCCCGGTTGCCCCATTACCTCAATGAACAGTTTGGTGTGAGGTTCCGGTGGAACACTACAGCCGTGGAGGTGAGCCATCCCTATGTGAAAACTGCTAAAGGAGATAAGCTTGAGGCCGATGTGATTGTAGTATGTAACGGAGCCGATTTTGAAACACTATATCCGGAGCGCTTTGCAGAACTGGCCATTACAAAGTGCAAGCTTCAAATGATGCGCCTGAGGGCACAACCCGATAACTGGTCCATTGGCCCTGCCTTATGTGGTGGACTCACCCTCGTTCACTACGAAGCCTTTAAGGGGGTAGCTTCGCATGCAGCACTTAAAGCCTACTTTCAGCAGCATCATTCCGAATACCTCAAATGGGGACTCAATGTAATGGTCTCTCAGAATGGTCATGGAGAGCTCACTGTTGGCGATTCGCACGAATATGGCCGGCAATTGAGCCCTTTTAATCAGGAATTTATAGACCAGATGATTTTGGACTATCTGGCCTCTTTTGCTCAGTTCAAAGATTGGTCAGTAGGCTCACGGTGGATGGGGATTTACCCTAAAATGACTAACGGAGCCACCGAAATAGTAGAGAGCCCTGAACCAGGGGTGAGCATAATCAACGGTCTTGGTGGAGCCGGCATGACCCTGTCGTTCGGTTTAACTGAGGAAGTATTGGAAAACTTGTAATGATGAGACGAAAAAAAACTCAGCTGCCTATGAATAGAAACTTCTACTGATATAAAACAAAGAAGTGCCCCTGCAGGCACTCCATTTTTCGCATTCCGAGTCTGAATCTTCTTGGCGGAAACCTCAGACTTCGGCTAACAAAAATTTACTAAAGCAACCAAAAGACAACTTTAATAAACGTTCAAATTTATGAAAAAAAGTGCTAACAGGCCTTTGCCCGCTGGGCCTTGGCTTACTCTTCTGGCAGTGGCAATAGGGCTCTTTATTCGCCCAACTGCACAGGCCAATATAGCTTTTCCACAATCGGGAGGAGCAGAAAAAACCATCACAGGAACCGTAACCGATGAAGCAACCAATCAGCCGTTTCCATTTGTAACAGTTTCAGTAAAAGGTTCTACTGTAGGAATCGTTACCGATGCCAATGGTAAGTACTCGCTTCGAGTACCGGCCGATGCTAAAATACTCGTGTTTTCATTTGTAGGCTACGTGCCGGTAGAAGAAACTATTGGTACCCGCACGGTAATTAATGTATCGCTCAAAGAACAGGTAACCTCACTGCAAGAAGTGGTTGTTACGGCTCTTGGGGTAGAACGCGAATCCAAAGCCCTGGGCTACTCTGTTCAGGAAATTCAGGGCGATGAAATGACGGAGGCTCGGGAAACCAATATGGTCAATGCCTTGAGTGGAAAAGTAGCCGGAGTACAGGTTACCGGTTCAGGTACTTCCATTGGAGGTTCTGCCAGGGTAATTATTCGTGGAGAATCTTCTCTTAACATCAATGCCAACCAACCGTTGTTTGTGGTCGATGGAGTGCCTATAAGCAACAACGTGAGCGGCTCTTCCGGAAGCGGCAATCTGGAGGTAGATTATGGCAACTCAGCTGGAGAAATTAACCCGGACGATATTGCCTCAGTTTCCGTATTAAAAGGACCGGCAGCCGCAGCTCTTTATGGATCCAGAGCAGCCAACGGTGCCATACTCATCACCACTAAATCGGGTAAAGGCCGCAGAGGCCTTGGGGTTACTCTCAATTCCAATGTAAGCTTTGAAAACCCATTGCGCCTGCCGGAGTGGCAAGATGTATACGGCCAGGGAAACAACGGGCAGTTTGCTTTTGTAGACGGGTCTGGCTCAGGAATAGCCGATGGTGTAGATGAAAGCTGGGGTCCTAGAATGGACGGGCGACTAATTCCTCAGTTTGATTCGCCCAGAAATGTGGATGGTTACAGGGGAGGAGATTTGAATGCCCCGGCCGGAAGCTCAATTATTCCAACCCCTTGGGTGAGTAATCCGGACAATGTGAGTGACTTTTTTGAAACAGGAGTCACCCTATCCAACAACATAAGCGTTACTTCGGCCAGCGAGTTTGGCAATGTGCGATTCTCTTACACCAATCTGGACCAAAAGGGAATGGTGCCCAATACGGATTTGCGAAGAAATACTGTTTCTTTAAAAACCGACCTTAACCTGACCGAGAAACTCAAGTTTAATGCCTCTGTAAACTATGTAAATTCACAAAGCGACAATCGCCCGGCCATAAGCTATGGTACCGAAAGCTTAATGTATCTGTGGATTTGGTACGGTAGACAAATCAATACCAAAAACCTTCGCAACTACTGGATGCCGGGGTTGGAAGGTCAGCAGCAGTTTAATTACAACTACAACTACCACGATAACCCTTACTTTACTACCTACGAGAACACCAACGGTCAGAATAAAAACCGAATGTTTGGTACAGTATCGGCAAGCTATCAGTTTACCGATGAGCTCAGCCTGATGTTCCGCACCGGAATAGACTTCTACAACGAACTGCGAGATAGAAGAAGGGCCTTCAGCACCCAGCGCTTTCCAAAGGGTATGTACCGAGAAGACAAGCTGTTCTTCTATGAGCAAAACACCGATTTCCTATTGACTTACAGCAAAGAGTTGAATCCGGATTTTGAATTTACCGTGTCAGTTGGAGGTAACCAGATGAGACAAACCAATAACTACAATGAAACGGTTGCTCCTCAGCTCTTAATTCCGGGTATCTACAACTTCTCCAACTCGGCCGTAAACCTTCAGGTAGAACAATATGATCAGGAAAAGAAAATCAATTCCATATATGGCTACGGACAGTTTGCCTATAAAAACATGATTTTCCTGGATGTTACAGGTCGAAACGACTGGTCTTCTACCTTGCCGGTAAACAACAATAGCTATTTCTACCCTTCAGCCACTCTTAGTGCAGCTCTCAGCGATATTTTCTTGTTGCCAAGCTTTATCTCTTTTGCTAAAGTACGGCTTGCATATGCCGAGGTGGGGAACGATACCAACCCATATAGCCTTTCCAATGTTTATAACTCCAGCACACCATGGGGTGGTACCCAAGCCAAGTCAGAGTCTTCTACACTGGCCAACAGTGAGTTGAAGCCCGAAAGGACCAATTCGTATGAGCTTGGAGCCGATCTGAGGCTATTTGCCGGCCGATTGGGCGTGGACTTTACCTACTACGACAATCGCACCAAAGATCAGATTATTCCCATTACACTCGACATTGCCACAGGCTATAGCAGCCGCATTATTAATGCCGGTGAAATTCAGAATAGCGGAATTGAGCTAATGGTTTACGGTACACCACTGGAAAATGCCAGCGGATTGAAGTGGGATGCCTCGGTGAACTTTACCCGCAATAGGTCTAAGGTAATTGAGCTCGATGAAAGTGTGGATGCTTACACGCTAACAGCGAGAAATGGAGCCTACATACAGGCCAGAGAAGGAGAGCGAATGGGCGACATTTACGGAGTTGGCTTTGCCAGAGTAGAAGACAAAAACAGTCCGTACTATGGCCAGATTATACATTCAGCCGAAGGAACTCCTTTGAGAGGCTCAGAATTGGTGAAACAAGGCAACTATAACCCGGATTGGATGATGGGCATTCAAAACAGTCTGTCTTATAAAAATCTTTCCCTGGGCTTTTTGTTCGACATACGCTATGGCGGCATTGTGGTATCGCGTACCAAAACGATTGGTAGCACATCCGGTCAATTAAAAGAAACTCTTTACGGACGCGAAAACGGATATGACCTAACCGAAGAAGGTAATGGCATAGTCTCCCCCGGAGTTATTCAGAATGAAGACGGCTCATATTCTCCCAACACGGTGAAGATCAGTTCCAGAAACTGGCACAATCGCTACTATGAGAGAAACAACGTGGAGGCTGCCAAATACGATGCCTCTTACGTAAAACTGAGAGAGGTGAGGGTGAGTTACAACCTGCCCGTTAGCTGGTTCCAAAACAGCTTCATTCAGTCTGTTAGAGCTTCTGTGGTGGGCAGAAATCTGGCCCTTTGGACAGAAAACCCTCACTTCGACCCGGATGTTATGGCCATGAGTGGAGGAACCCTGCAGCCGGGTATCGAAAACATGGCTTATCCATCAGCCAGAAGCATAGGCTTCAACCTTAATATCAAATTTTAAGACCTTTTAAAAACTACTGAAATGAAAAGTTTCAATAAACTATTTGTAGTAGCGGTACTAGCCGTATGTTTTGGCCTGGCGGCTTGTGACGATGGCTTCGAAGAGCTCAACATGAATCCCAACAGTCCGGAAGAAGTACCGGCTTCGTTGCTGCTCCCTACGGTGCTGAGAAACGGAATAAACGAGAGTGCTGGTCTGGCCTGGGGCCTTGGCAACGTGGTGATGCAATATTCTGCCAAAATACAGTTTACCAATGAAGACCGGTACAACTGGGGTCCGGAGTCTTCGCCCTATAACTCGTACTACAACATTATGCGCGATGTTGAAAACATTAAGAAAATAGCCACAGAGTCGGGCAACAACAACTTTCTGGGAGTGGCAATGGTATACCAGGCCTGGTTATTTTCTGTACTAACCGATGCTTACGGAGATGTGCCTTATTCTGAAGCTACTATGGCCAAAGAAGGGGTGAACCTACCAAAGTTCGATGCTCAGCAAGAGATCTACCAAGGGATAATTGCTCAGCTCAATGAGGCAAATGACATACTCGATGTGAATGGACCGGGTATTGAAGGCGATATACTGTTCAATGGTGATATACTGCGCTGGAAGAAGTTTGCCAACTCTCTATTGCTCAGAATACATCTCCGCTTGTCTGATCGTATAGATCCAAGTGCGGCCATGCAGGCCATTGTGGGCAACCCGGCCGATCACCCGATAATGGAGAGCAATGCAGACAATGTAGCTCTGCAATACCTGGCCGATTTACCCAACCAGCAGCCTTTGTATACCACCCGTTCGGGCTCTTTCGATGAATACCGTTTGAGTGAAAAAATGGAGAATACACTCAAGTCGCTCAACGATACCAGGCTTTTTGCCTATGCTCAGCCAACTACCGACTCTGGAGCCGGGCTGGTTGGCGACTGGGATGACTACCAGGGAGTGCCTAATGGACTGGCCGATGAGGAGGCTCTTCAGTATTCGCCAAGTGGCGATCCTGCCAAGGGAGGTTCTAACTTCATCTCCAGACTGGGGCTCATGTTCTCTTGCTCGGCTTGCAATTCATTGGCCTCGCCAATTGCCAGACAAGCCATGATAATGAGCTACTCCGAGCTTCAGTTTATATTGGCCGAGGCCAGAGAAAGAGGGTTTATTACTACAGGTACAGCAGCAGATTATTACCGAAACGGTATTCAGGCTTCATTCGATTATTACGATGAACGCCTGGAAGTGGGAGGCTACCATGCCATAAAAGATGCTGTAGAAGCCGATGCTCTTTATTACGCTCAACCGGAGGTGGCTTATGTGGGTACTCCTGCTCAGCGATTAGAGAAAATTGCTATGCAAAAGTGGATCGCCAACTTTTTCAGTGGTTTAGAGGCTTGGTTCGATTGGAGAAGAACCGGTGTGCCACAGATAACTCCCGGACCGGGAGCTGTGCAGGCCACCGTTCCGGTAAGGTTCATGTATCCTTCAGGTGTTCAGGCACTCAACAAAGAAAACTATAATGCCGCTATACAAAGACAGGGGCCGGACAACCTAACCACGCGGGTTTGGTGGGATGTTCAGTAATCATAGTTGTTAGTTAATTTTTAGATTTAGGGTTATGGTCATAGTAAGGGTGGCCATAACCTCTTATTAAAAAAAGAAGAAATGAAAAAAAATATAATAGCCCTGGCCTTGTGCCTTGTAACACTAAGTGCCTGTGGCCAATATAAAACCGAAAATGTATTCATTATTACGCTCGATGGGCTTCGTTGGCAGGAACTCTATACCGGTGCCGATGAACAACTCATAGGCAACAAAACCTATGTGGGCAACGCAGAAGAATTGAGGGAGCTTTTTTGGAGAGAAAGTCCTGCTGAAAGAAGAGAGGTACTGATGCCCTTTTTCTGGAACACCTTGGCCAAAGAAGGTCAGCTATTAGGAAACAGAGAGTTGGGGAGCTTGGTCAATTGCACCAACAATATGTGGTTTTCCTACCCGGGGTATAATGAGATTTTGACCGGTAAAGCAGATGATGAGAGAATCAACTCCAACGCAAAAATTCAGAATCCTAACGAAACCATACTGGAGTTTGCTCACAAGCAAAAAGGTTTTGAAGGCAAAGTGGCAGCTTTTGGTTCCTGGGATGTCTTTCCATACATTATCAACGAAGAAAGGAGCGGAGTTCCCGTAAATGCCGGGTTCGAAAAATCTACTGATGAGCCGCTTTCTGAAAAAGAGCAATTTCTTAATAAGCTTCAGGACGAAATTCCAAGCCCCTGGGGAGGAGTGAGGCTTGATGCTTTTACGCACCATTTTGCCATGGAATATGTAAAAAAACACTCGCCAAGGCTCGTATATATTGCCTATGGCGAAACTGACGATTTTGCCCACGATGGGGAGTATGATCACTACCTGAAGTCGGCCAGGCAAACCGATCAGTTTATCAAAGAAATTTGGGAGTACATTCAGTCTACCCCTCAATACAAGGATAAAACTACTTTGATCATTACTACAGATCATGGCAGAGGAACAGAGCCGCTGGATACCTGGAGAAGCCACGGAACTGACATAAAAGGAGCAGATCAAATCTGGATGGCTGCTATTGGCCCCGATACTCCGGCCTTGGGAGAGGTAAAAACAGGCCAATACTATCAAAATCAGGTGGCAGCTACCGTAGCTAAACTGTTGGGACTCAACTACCAACTCAAAGGAGCCGGAAAGGCCGTTGAAGCCTTCGTAAAATAGATTTAACAAAGGGTTCATGCCCTGAGCCCCACATCAACAGCTATTTAAAGTAGATTAGGTTTATTTTCAATTAGTAATGGTGATGAGGCTGTTTCGAACGTTTATACGGTCATTCTAAATAGATACAAAGCCCCGAATGGCTTTCCATGAGTTTAGGGTGATGGAAACAAGTTTTAGAAACAGCCTCTCACACTTTCAATCAAGACATGACCGCCAACAGCAGACGAAAGTTCATCAAACAATCAGCCGTTGTGAGCCTTGGCTTTATAGCCCTCTCGCGATGTGCCGGCAAAGCGATATCCAATAGTAAAGTGCAACTTATCAGTGATCCTAAGGGCTACCTGGATTTACCCGAGGGTTTTTCTTATAAGATTATATCCAAATGGGGAGACCCCATGGACGATGGCCTGAAAGTACCTGCCCGACCCGATGGAATGGGAACTTTTGAAGCGGCAGACGGCAAAGTACTAATAGTCAGGAATCATGAGAATAGCCCGGGCCGAAAGGAAGAAGGTGCTTTTGGCAATGAAAATGAAAACCTGAAGTCTTTTGGGACAGAAAACCTGTTCGATGCGGGTAATTCGGAATACCCGGGTTTAGGAGGAACCACCACTTTGGTTTACAATGAAGAAACCGGAGAGGTTGAGAAACAATACCTGAGTCTGGCAGGAACCTACCGTAACTGTGCCGGTGGAATTACCCCCTGGGGTAGTTGGCTCACTTGTGAAGAAGACGTAACCAGGCCTGAAGGCCCGGTAGAGCAATATCATGGATATGTATTTGAGGTGCCGGCTTCTGAAAATATTCTGGTGGCCGAACCCAAGCCAATTAAGGCAATGGGGCGCTTCAACCATGAAGCTGTGGCGGTAGATCCGGAAACACATTATGTGTACCAGACCGAAGATACTCATGATGGACTGATCTACCGGTTTATACCAAACAACAAAAACGACTTGCATAGCGGAGGTATCTTACAAGCCCTTGCCATAAAGGATAAACCAGGTTTCGATACCCGAAACTGGGAAGAGATCACCATTCAACCCAATGAAAAGTTAGAAGTAGAGTGGATCGACCTTGACAATGTAGATTCTGAAGAAGATGATCTAAGATATAGAGGTTTCGACAAAGGAGCGGCTCGTTTCGCCAGAGGTGAGGGAATGTGGTATGGCAATAAGGAAGTTTACTTTGCCTGTACCAATGGTGGCCCGAAAAAATTTGGTCAGGTGTTCAGATACTCACCGGAAGACCAAACGCTGGAACTATTTGCAGAGTCTGCCGATAAAACCATACTCCATATGTGCGACAACTTGTGCATTGCGCCCTGGGGCGATGTGGTACTTACTGAAGACAATGGAGAGTTGAACCATGTACGCGGTATCAATCAAAAAGGAGAGTTGTACGATATAGCCTGCAATAGGAGTTCCAAGTCGGAATTTGCCGGGGTTACTTTCTCACCTTCAGGAAAAACCCTTTTTGTGAATATTCAGGAAAACGGAGATACCCTGGCCATTACCGGCCCTTGGGAGCATATTGTCAAACCTTAATATGGGCTGAGTATGTTGCGAACATTAATACTCGTGTGTGTGCTTTTTTCAGGGCTATGTGCTCATGCACAAAAGCCCCTGCCAAAATCTCATGCCCACAATGATTACAACCATGAAAGACCACTCTTAGATGCCTATTCCTTCGGGTTTACTTCAATTGAAGCAGATGTGTTTGAGGTAAATGGTGAACTGTTTGTGGCGCATGATTATGAAGATATCTCGGTAGAAAGGACACTCGAAGCACTTTATTTTCAACCCTTGGATAGTATAGTGAGGGTTAACCATGGCAGTGTCTATGCGAATAGCGACTTGCCTTTTTACTTAATGGTAGACTTTAAGAGCGATGCTCACACCACGTATATGGCTTTGGCTGAGTTGCAGAAAAAGTATGCACACCTATTTACTAAACTCACTAAAACTGGAGTGGAGAAAGAAGGGCCTGTTACACTCTTTATTTCTGGCAACCGACCGCTTGGGTTGGTGAATGACAACCCCGGTTTAGCCGCACTGGATGGCCGGCCGGACGACTTAGGTAAGGGTATTGGTAGCCACATTATGCCGGTAATTAGTGTGAGCTTTAGAGCCTACTCTCAATGGAATGGTGAAGGAAAACTGCCGAAGGCAGATCGAAAGAAAATCAGCAAACTGATAAAAGAAGCCCATGTTGAGGGGAAGAAGTTTCGTTTCTGGGCAATTCCGGATAACCGGAATAGTTGGCAGCAAATGGAAAAGCTGGGTGTAGACTTTATCAATACCGATAAGCTGGAAGAGTTCTACAGATATGGCACCGGGGCATAGAAGCTGTAGTCCTAAGTGCTGGTAGGGGCAATAGAGGTTAATTAAAGCACTTTTTCGATCAGCTCCTTGATAATTTTAGCGGCAACCATTCCCGTTACACCATTTAGGTCTCTTTTGGGGTTGTATTCTACCACATCTAAACCCACAATTTCGAGCTCAAGTGACTGAATAATATCGAGTACCTCTCGGGTGGAATAACCACCCGGCTCATGGTGCGAAACACCCGGTGCATAAGCCGGGTCTAGCACATCCAGATCGAAACTCAGGTAAACCGGTCCCTCCAGATTCAAGCCTTTGAGTTGGTGCCGGTCTTTCATGGTGTTTACGGTTACTCCAAACCGATCGGCTTGTTCTTTTTGATGCTGAGTCATGGTGCGTATGCCTATTTGCGTGAGCTGTTGTGCATATTGGCTTTCCATTATTCGGGCAAAGGGACACGCATGCGAAAGCTTATTGCCATCCAGCACATCGTAGAGGTCGCCATGGGCATCGAAGTGAAGAATACTCAGTTGAGCATACTTTTTGGCCATTGCTTTAACAATAGGATAGGTAATGGAGTGATCACCTCCAAGACTAAAGGGTATAGCTCCCTTAGCAAGGATGCTGTCAATTGTTTTCTCAATTGCCCAATAGTCAGAGAGACTGGTTTCTCCACACCATTTGAGATGGGGGATATCTGCTATCTGAATGAGAGATTCAGTGTAGAAGTTTGCTGAGTCGGAATTAATGGCATCCACTATGAGCTGGGGAGCCAGGGCAGGCCCTTTCAGAAAAGAAGAGTTTTCATCGTATGGTAGTCCTACAAGGGCTATATCGCCCGGAGATAGTTGGTGGATACGGGTGGGGTTAAGACTCATGGCAAACAAAGAGGTTGGCTCAAAAGTAAGACTTTATAGTGGCCTGCCGAAAATGTATTTCCGTGGGTGGCAGGTGGTAAAATCTGGTTTTGAACTCACCTCTCTGTATAGCTTGCCTTATTTTAGGGGTACTTTTTGAGCCGTGGCCAAACCAATAAAATTGGTTGAGATAAGCTTCATTGGGTTTCTGACCTTTAGAAACTTTAGAATAGCCCCTTTCATATCGCCTGGGAATATAATAGAAAGCATGTGTGTGAGATCGGCCATAGGCTTTGGTTTCAGCAAGTACTCTTGCCCGTCTACTTTTATTTTTACCAAAGCTCGGGCGGCCACTTCAATGGTATTGGTTTGATCATACTTTAGTGCCATTTTAAAATACCCGTTGGCGTCTGTTTTGGCCGATGCAATATAGTTGGTCGAAGACATGGCGTAGCCGTTCTCATGCCATAGTCCTACCAATTCCACATTTTTATTGGCCACCGGACTATCGTTTTTAATCAGCTGACCCGTCACAATCAGGTATTTGTCATGATCCTTGCTTTTAGTTCGTGCCAATCGTCCGCCCGGCCGAGCACTCCTGCTTTTTTTATTTACACCAATGAGGGAGTAGCTTTGGGCTACACCGGGTGCTTTTAGCTCTTGTTGTATAGATAATATTCTGTTTCTCATGGCAGTGTTATTGAATAGTTATGTCTTTGATGGCGGCAATCCCAACGAAATTGGTGGATATCAAACTGAATGGATTGGGTGCTTTCAGGAGAGTAAGAATAGCGTCCATAGTAGTGGTAGGGAAAACGGCTCGCATGGCAGCTCTTAAGTCTATTCCGGTTTGGGTGACCATATTGTGGTTTTCCGTATTAACGGTTACTTCTATAGTCGCTTGAGTGACCGCTGCAAAGTTGTGGTTCTCATACTGAATGCCCATAAAAAACTCTCCGTTCTGATTGGTTATAGAGCTGCCTGTATGTACCTGATAGTTCATGCGTTGGCCGGTATCGTTTACCATTTGTACAAATGCCACTTCAGCACCGCTAACCGGTTGTCCGTTTCTTAATACCCTTCCTATTATGGGTAGGTACTTGTCGTAATTGCTTTTGTTATAGGCGCTGTGCAGGTGGCGCTTGGCACTGGCTTTGGCCACTTTCTTCATTTTTGGGTTATTGGTTAACAACTCTTGTTGTATCGCCAGCATTCTATTTCTCATCACTATGTTTTTTTGTATTGTTCAAAAGGTTTAAGTCTTCGTTTAATTCATCTTCGCCCATGAGTGGCGGAGGTGTTGAAGCATTGTCACTGGTTTCGATAGAAAATTCACCCAGGCTTATGGCTTTCGTTTTGGCTATGTTATTGCCAATCTGATCGAATAAATGATGTGGGTCGGAATAGTCGACAGGTACTGTTTCGGCCTTAGGCTGTGAGTACACCGGCTGCTTCTTTTGCTTTGGTGGAGCTGTGCTTTGTTCACTACTGGCCTGGGGAGAATGGTTTATCTCTTCCAGGTTTTCGTTAAAAAACTCATCGAATTGATCTTCGAAAGCGGAGTCCATAAAGTCTGAAAACCCATCAGTTATATCGGTTATTTCCAGTTGCTTTACTTCGTGGAGTGCATCTTTGGCCTGAGAATAATCGGGAGAGTTGGGTAGTACCGGAATGGTTGGCTGTTCATTACAGCTCAGTTCAATGGCCTTTAGGTCATCGAAGTAGCCAGACCTTACCTGACCGGACTGAACCATGCGTGCTTCAGCTAGCCGGTCAGGAGCAGGTTTGGCCTTTTTATGACGTTGAACGTCATGATGTAATATGAACAGTTTACCCCTTTTCATAGCGATCAGACTGATGGAGTAGAGTCGTTCCGGTTTTCAAGTTTTTGCAGTATGGCCTGCTTCAGGTCGTAGCTCACGCTATAGGCACTGGCCCATTCGTTGCCAACAGCAATCAACTCAAAGTCGTTGAACAGCTGATAGGTTTTATGTCCTTGCGGAGTTATTACCACCAACTGGGCATCTATAATTGCCGCAAGCTGTGAGGCATCTTCTTTCTGGCTAAAGTCAATTCCATTCACAAATTGCTGAATGAATTCTGGGCTATTTTCCATAACGGCATAATCGGCAGGGTTAGCGGGAAAATCGTCTAACCCGGCTGCATGCAGCATGATGGCCTTTATGGATTCGGTTGGTGTCATATCAATGGATTTGGCTTTCGAAAGCTTAAGTTTTTTACTCTCGGTGGGTGTAGGAATTGGGGTTGGAGCCGGTTTGTTCGGATAGGCCACCTGGTGTTTAGAACCGCTTTCTTCAGAAAGCGGATAAACCTTGCCGGTGGGAGCAGAAACTTTTACACCTACTATATCGGCTATCTTCTTGAGCTTGTTGGCCCCCTTGGTACCTGCTCCTGTATTACAGCCTCTCAGAAAAATTTCACCGGTTTCGGCAAACTTGCCCTTAAGTCTTTGCAGTTGTGGTTTCCACTCTGATTCGTTACTGTTTATGTACTTATTGGTCTTTAGTACTTTGGCACTACCCATTACTATAATGCCTTTGTTGCCATGGCCAATAATGGTAAGCTTGCCTATCTTTTGACCTTCTTTGAGGTGGTTTAGTACCTTATCGACCATGTCTTTCACGCTTCCGGCCCTTAACTCACCGAGAGTGAATAGTGCACTGCCTCCCAGGTAACCATCATTGTTGTGATCAATCACCGTAATATCTACGGTGGTGTTAGTACCAAAGTCTTCAGCCCTTTGCGAACTATTGTAAGAGAGTTTGGAGTTGGGATCGAAGAGGGTCAATACTTGCTCGCGCAAGTGGGGGCTAAGTTCATAGGCCAGGGTAAAGTCTTTGTCTATCAAATGGTGGAAGTCGTTGAAGATTGTAAGGTGCTGGTATTGGCCCCCTCGTTTGAGGAATACAAGGCCATTGGCTTTGGCCGCAAGCCCTTTCAGATCGGCTGCATCGGTGGGTGTCAACTGGGTTTGGAAGTTGCCAATCCACTCGCTATCGGTTTTGCTAATATCGGCCTGTTCCGGTTTCTCGTTCCAGTTTATTTCTTCACGGGTACTGAATAGTATTTCTTCTAAATCTCTAAAGAGCATACTGTTTGGATTGGTGTGGGCTGTGGCCTTGGCTGCTTTTTCTTCGCTAGGTGTTTTTTTGGGTATTGGAGCCGGAGAACCCGGGAAGGCCACCTGATGCACCGAACCGGCTTCTTCGGAGCTGTCGTATACCTTGCCTGTGGGGGCATATACTTTCACGTTTAGAAAATCGGCCAGTTCTTTAAGCTTTTTACTTCCGGCCTGTCCGGCTCCCACATTGCAGCCTCTGAGAAAGAGTTCTCCACGGGTTTCGTCAAACTTATCCTTTAACTTAGCCAGCTCTGGTTTCCATAGGGTAGCATCACCATTGATTATCTTACCTCCGATGTTGCCCATACCGGCCCCTACAGAAATATTGCCTTTGGCTCCGTGGCCGCTTAGAGTGAGTCTTCCAATTTTTTGTCCCGGCTGCAAGTGTGCTAATACTTTCTGTACCATGTCACTCACGCTGGTGGCTCTTAATTCTCCTGCTACGGCAGAGGCCCTTTGCGGAATAAAGCCATTGTCCATGGTCTTATCGGCTTGCTCCAACACCTCTATGTTCACAATGGTGTTTTTAGATTGTGCTGATACCGGAGGCATTTCCAGGTCTTCAAAGGCCAGGTAATCATCTTCTATGGCAATAGAGGCTCCCTTTTCCGTACTTCGGTTTTTCTCAATCTGCTCGAATAAGTCGTAGGGCTCATTGGTAACCTGAGCAGGGGCCTGCTCTTTTGGGGGAGTAGCTTCGGCTTTGGTAGGGGCAGAAGGAGCTTCGGGTACTTCATCGTCCAAATGCACCTCTCTTTTGTGATCTACCAGGTTTTTGGTTTCCGGATCGTAGAGTTTTTCACCACTCAGTATGGCTTTTAGATCTTTGGCAAAATCTATTTCCTCCTTGGTTTTTGAATCGGGTTTATCGGGAACTTCCTCTTCCAATCGGTCGAAGTCAGGAATGTCTTTGGCCAATACGGCAGAACCGTTGCCACCGGAAGGATTATCGAGCTTTTGGTCAATGCGATTCATTTCCCTGTCTACCTGATCTGAAGGTTCTGCCGGTTTAAGGTCCGAGAATTTATCTGTTCCAATGGTAGCTCTTCGGGGAGAGGCGGTGTTAGGGGAGTCGTCTTTGTATACATAGTCATTGTTTACCAGCTCAAAAGAACCTTGCGCTTCGGCTTCTTCTGATGGACTGAAAAACTCTTTAGTTGCGCTTTCGGCTGATTGTTCGTGGGTTATTTCAATAGATTCTGAGTTGAATTGAAGTTGAATGGCCGAGAGGTCGTCATAGAACTGCTCGGAACGGCTTTGCCGGGTTAGTCGAAGCGATTGAGCTACAGCCTGGTTTTGAGGGATTTCGATATGGTAGGCAGGGTCGTCCGGTGGCAAAAAATACCTCGATATTCGACTTTCTGTTTTTATGGCTTTCTCGAAAGCCGGTTTGTCTTCTATAGATGATGGTGCAATGTCAATGATGTTTACCTGGCTTGGATCGGCCGTATGTCGGGAAACGTTAGTGGGGCCCAAGGCATTAATTTTGGCTAGCATTCCGGCTATTATTTCACTCTTGCTTTTGCCTTCGGCTTTTAATCTCACGTACTCCTGAATTACTTTGTCTCCACTGGCTCCATAGAGCCTCAGTTGAGCTTCTACTCCTTCGTTTTCAAGATTTCTGTACATAATGGCGGCCTGATCTTCGGGTGTTCGGGTACTGTCAGAAATAGTGGCCTTGGTGAGATTGGCAGCTTTGAGCAGGTCTTTTATAACCTGAAGAGAATAATCGGAAACGGCTGCCTGATTGACTCCATTTTTGAACGAAACAATAATTTCGCTTTTGTTGAACATGTAAGGACGAGTGTCCCGGTGCCGTTTGGCAGGGGAGGTCCGTTTCAATTCTTTCTGAAGGGCGTTTAATCGATTCTTCATGATTAGTTCTTTAAGTTCAGTGTGTACAATGCGTATGGGTCAAAGGCAATCATTACCTCATTGGCTTGGCTAAGTGTCTGGTCTTGAGGGATTATAACCCTAACCAGTTCTTCGGAGGCTTCCAGTACCTGTGCTTCCTTATTGTTTATTTTTACCACCGGGGTAAAGTCGCTGCTAAGAGCCAGGTATTCTCCGCGAATGTCTAGCAGGCGGTTGTTATTGGCCTGAGAGAGGGATACTTTTTGAATGCGTGGTGCGTGCTGATCTCTCCTGGATCTGTTAATGAGATTGGCCAGTTTGTTGTAGTTAATGGGTTTGCCGGTTTTTTTGAGAATGGGTTCGGTCTTCTTCAGATCGCCCACGCTGGTGATTCCTATTTTTCTAAGCTCTTTTTTGGTTTCCTGATCTATGTCTTCCACTTCTTCAATAGAAATGTCATTGGCACTGGGAGCCTTAGATGTTTCCCTCACCTGTCTGTCGGTAATGGAACCCAGCTGTAAGGAGACTTTGGAGGCTCCTTGCTGACCTGGTTTGGCGGTTAAGAAGCGGATGTCGTCACCATCGAATTCAGGAAAAATCTGTAGTTCCAGTTCAACATCTTTCACCGAATAGGTGAGTGGCTTGTTGAGTGCCTTTACCGCCAAAGTTTCGCGCACTTTGTCTAATTCTACAGTGAGCGTGTCAATGAAGGTTTCCAGTTTCCACGATTGATTGTTACTTCTCATCTTTTTCCAGGCTTATGTTTACTTTGAGTTGATGAAAAACAGGCATAAATGAGGTTTCTACAGTTTGTGTGGGTGGAGCACTACCTAATACCATCTCTCCACTTTCTGTCATTATCACATCCATTTCTATGGGAGTAGAAATGCTCATATTTTCCAGGTAGAGACTAAGGCCTTGTTCCTCATCACGCAATTCTCCGGCTATGTCAATCATATCGCTGAAGAACCCGGAAACTGGGGCTAGGGCCTCATCAATCAATTGGTAGGACTCTTTTTCCATATTATTTGTGGCTTATGTTCACGGTCTTAATGGGCATGAGACTTACCTTTTCTTCGAACAATACCTTCATTCCATTAATCTGAATGCCCGATATGTTCATGTTTTGGCTCAGGCCCTGTTTTATTGGATATTTTGTTGGGTTTTTCATGTCAATGATTTATCGGTCTGAACTTACTCCTATAAAGTGCACCGCGGCAGGTAGCCCAAAGTGCACGGTTTCTTCGGTAAAGGCTGTCGGCTGGCCGTTGAGGTCGGCCTCAGCTGTCTTTTTCAATACAATCTCTCTGATTTGCAGTTCGGGAAATATCCAAAGTGCTAAAGTGTCTCCGGTTCTTCCTCTGAACTCCAGTTGTGTTCGGGCCGAAAAAGCAGACTGCCCTACAAAGTGGTCGCTGCTTAGAGCCTCCAGTTGATCTTGGGAAAGCGAAGGGTAATCGCTTACACGAGGCAATAGCTGGTTGAGCAATGTAATGCTTGCTTCAAAGCCACTAAGCAACTTGCCCTGTACGTTCCGCTCCTCTCCAAACTCTGCCGGGTTATTCCATTTTATCCGGGTTTGGTTCTGTGCATTCCTGCTGGTTTGGTTAGAAAGCTGATAAATGTACTTGGTGTCGAAAGTGACCTTTCGTGTAGAACCCTTAAGGTCGGCTTGCCATACTTTGTGCCAGAAGTCCCTGTGCTGGTTCACATCGTTTAGAGGAGCCGATGAGCCTACCACACCTCCCACGTGGCCAAACATATAGGCCGAAGTAAAGGTGACCAGAGTAGTTTTCTGAGTGCCTATTTTTTGTCCCTTACTGTTTTTCCAGATCAGCGAGAGGCAAAGCAGCAGGTCTTTGTTAGAAGGTACATCCAGCAGTTCATGGGCTTCGAAAGAAATAGTGTCCAAAACTTCCCCATTTTGGAGGGTGGGCACTTTGAACTTCTTTTCTACAAACACCGTGAGTTTTTCAGGGTCTTTGATAATTACCTGCACAATGGTTTCGGGCAGGGTTTTGGGGGTGCTCACCTGAATGGGCACCCTAATGGCAGCACCTTTGAGAAAGGCTTTGCTCTGAGACTTGCCCGATTCGGCTCTTTTGAGTTTAAAGTCGAAATCTACTGATCTGATCTGCTTAAACGGGATGGCCTTGGCATTACTTGCCAGCATCAGGCTCATTCCGGCCAGAATTCGTTCCACCGAGGGGTCGTCTACACCCGGGTTAAGTTTTTCCAGGTGCTCCATATCTTGCTTGTCTAGCTTGGCCGTGCCATCGATTATGGTGTTCAGCATTTTATTCGGGCTTTCTATTATTGATTTCATTACCTCCGGAGAAAGCACCTTCTGGAGCATGGGAATCAGTGCAGCCAGTGCCGGAGCCACTTTGGCTTCGGAATATTGGCTTTGTGCCCTGGCGGTGGAAAGGTTGGGGAGTTTTTCGAGCACAGTTTTGACCAGGTTAAGAAATTCAGGACTCGTAAGGTCTATGGAAGCTCTCCCATTGCCTGCCTGGGCAGGAGCGGTTGCTGTAGCTCCACCGTTGAGTAGGCCTCCTCCGGCACCACCTAACAGGCTGCCTACAATATTGGCTATGCCCGATGCTCCTCCGGCACCCGATACCAATCCTTTGAGTATGGGGCCTGCAGCACTTATAACTCCCGGTATGGCTGCAATTAACCCTTGAATGAACATGGCATCGCTATATTGCTCTTCTTTTAGTGTAAGCGGTTTATGGTCTATGTTAATTGTATTCATGGTTTGTTGGTTTGAAAATCCTAACTCTGGCATGGTGAAATCTCCATCGTTTCCATTCAATGAAGACAGCATTCGAATGCTTATCAGGTCGGAGAAGGTTGCCCCCGTTTGTTTGCGATCGGCATAGCTAATTAGCTGCACATACGACTGCCTTTCCTGAAGGCGTTCGTTAGGCAATACTATCTTACCTCTTCCCAGGGCTTGCTCAGGTATGTTTTTGAGCGGGGTGGTGTAATAGACGTTGTCTATAAACCTAAGCCCTGAGCGCTTGGATCTTCGGGTTTCGCGCCCTACACCCAACTTGAAGAAGCGATTGGCTCCCAAGTCGAAGGTGAAGTGATGATTCCCTCCGAAGCTACCTTCATATTTTAGATAAGCCAGGGCCACAACTACTTAGGTGTTGGACTGGTTGGTGGAGCGGCCTGTTGCGAACCGTTGTTAGTAACGGGGCCGTACATCTGGGCAAAATTATCTAACTGAAAGTGGTCGGTCTTAAACACAATTTCCACTTCACCCATAAGTTTGGCTTTGAGTTCGTCATTGGCCACACTTTTGGCCGAGCTCACGCTCATGTTGGTGTTTCTGGTACTGCTTGTGCTACCACCTCCGGCTCTGAAAATGCCAAACAAACCTCCGCCAACACGGCTCGACTTGCCACTGGAGGTTGAGTTTTTATTAAGTGCTTTGTCTTGTTTTTGCACATTCCGGTTGGCCTTAAAGTCGAACACTACCCCGGCTTTTACCTTACCTTTTTCTACCACCAGGCGCGTAACCCCCATGAGTATCATTTCGCGCAAAGCGGTACGGTGTTCTTTGGCCATGGCTATTTTAGCCTCCATTATTTTGGCTTTTATCTGGTTGTCTCCCAGGTCTACAGGTTCACCGTTTGAGTTTGTTAGCACCGTCTTTTGTCCATCGCCACTATTGCCGCTGTCTGAGTCATCATCCAGGTCTTGAAAAGACATGCCGAATTCATCGCTGTTGTTTTCGGCCAGATAGGCAAAAGTGGTGGTATCATCAATTTTGTTGATGAACGAGGCCAAATCGGTTGTGGCCTGTTTCATCAGGCGGATGTAATCGTCTGTTTGCGACTTCATTACGTCCATGTTGGCATCGAAAACCGAACGCAGTAAGTCCCCTACAAAATCGGCAAAGTTAATGTCTTCCTGAAGGTCTTTGAAGGCATCCACTCCAGCCTCATAATTGGGGGCATGGCGACTGTCGTCAATGTTGTCGCTGGCTTTGGGTACATTGGCCATGGCGGTGGTTAAACCACTCTGGTGGGCCAGCTTGTCGTATTCTGCTTTTACGGTTTCTCTATAAATAGACTTCTGGTCTTTTATGGGCATGCTTCTGAAAGAAGGGGAGAGTGCCAGGGCATTGCGCGCCTTAGACCGGGCTATTTCCTTTAATTGTTCTTCTTGTGTCATCGTTGAAATGATTTAATGGTTTTTGAACATGAGTGAATGGTGGCCTCTGGGTTTAGAAGTCCCAATCATCATTATCCTCATCCAACATGTTGTCAATTTCTCTCTCGTTATAGCCATCACTGTCTTCATTATCAATGAGTTGGCTTTGAGATATGATGAAGTTCTCGGCAATGTGAAGGAATTCAACAAAGTTTTCTTCTGTAACAGAACCTTCATCGAAATCGGCTATCCAACGCAACAGCTTATTGCCTTCTATGGCAGCTCTTCTCAGGGCCGAAACGTTCGGAATAGAGTCAAACTCTGACTGGCTTACGCGCTCTATTACCTTCCACATGCTTTTCTGATAACCATAGCCCAGTTGGTCTACTACGGTTTGCTCACGCAGTATCTCAATGGCGCTTTGCAGGTGGGCGTACATTTCGCGGGTCATGGCTTTTACCATGCCGCTGGTACGAGTGGTAAGGTTATACTGGATGTCTTTAAGCGATTGGTAAACAGGGGTTTTTGAAATATAATCGGGGCTGTCGGCCGACTCATATTTTTCTATGTAGCGTACAACTTCTTCCATGAGCACCTCCCACAGTTGTGAGAACTCCTCGTTGGCCACCATGTTATCGAGCATTTCGGCATCGCCAATGTTGAGCACCTGTTTGTAGAACATGGCTCTTTCTTCCATAGTGGTGCGTTCTTCACGAAGCTTGTAGTAGCGATATAACTTTGAGGAGGTTTCTCCCTGTGGAATGTCCAGTCGGCCTTGAGTCCAGGCCAGAATAATGGCATCGGCAACTCTGAAGATACCCAGGTCATCGCCTAGTGTTTTAATGTAGAAAAGAGCCGCAGCGGCATAAATATTTTCTTTGTCTACTCCTTGTTCTTCAATCGTTTCAAAGGTATCTACCGAATAGTCCCACTCGCTGTCATAAGTGTTGGAATACAAATTACTTATGGGGTCTTCACCGTTCGAGCTTTTTTTAATGGCCTGAGCATAGGCGTAAAACAGAGCTTCATCGAATTTTTGAGAGGGGTTGTTAATGGCGTCCTGAGTGACCACCAGACCTACACTCATAAGGTAATTGGCCATTGATTTTTTGACTTCATCGGTGGCTTTGGAAGGGTCTACCTCAGGTTTGGGGCGCGAAAAGAAGGCTTCTATGAGATCAGGAATAAGTCCCAAATCGTCCAGTTCATCGATAAGTTTTAGGATGGGCGATTGAGTGGCATTAATGGAGGGGTTCTTCTTTATCACCTCCGTTAATAGGGCTTTGATGGAAACCGCTTGTTTGTCAATGTTGGCATCGTCCATTACATGCCTGATAACTTCGCTGAAGAACTCTACTTTCATACGATTGGTCAGGGCCGATACTCTGGAGTATATACCCTGAGTATCAGTAATTCCTTCTTTGAGAATCACCTCATGAAGAATGGTTACATAGAGGCTTTCTTCGGCCAGCAGATACCGGAGGGTATTGTGTATACCGCTCTTATTGATTTTTTTACTCACTTCATCGATAGTGAGGGAGTAGCCTGCTTTAATAAGCTCTTGCCTCTTGGCTTGATGCTCCTTAGAGGCTTTCTCTTTAAGGATTTTGAGGGCATGTTTGCTGTGCTCATCTGCCGTTAGCCGGGGAGCTGCAATTCTAAATTCATTGGCTACCAGTTCCAGTAATTGGTAGTCTAAACCTACTGATTCTACGGTGCCGTTGTTTTCGTTTTTGGTTTTCATAATGTGTATCAGTTTAACTTATAATCCAGTAGCTTAAGGGCGTCAACAGGGTTGACGGCACCGAAGCCGGTTTTCATTTCTTTTAGTTTTCTTGTTTTTCGATCTGCCGTGAGCATTAGTAGTTTTTTAATGCTCGAGTCGGAGAGGGCTTTGTCTCGTTTTTTGGCATAAGACTTCATAAGCGCAATAAGTGCGGTTACAAAAGGAGCAGCCTGGCTGGTGCCGCTAGAGTAGGCATACTTATTTTCCAGGTAGGTGCTGTAAATATTGGTGCCCGGAGCCACAAAGGATATGTGGGCACCGTAGGTGGAGTAGGGGGCAATTTCACCGTTGGTATCTAAGGCACCAACGGCAATTACATAAGGATTAGCTCCGGGATAATACATTTGGTGCCTGCCGTCATTGCCGGCTGCAGCCACAATGGTTACCCCTTCGTCTTTGGCATAGTCGATTACCTCCTTGTGAGGGAGGCCGCCACCGGAATGTTTAATGCCCAGGCTCATGTTAATAATGTCGGCCTTGGCATCGATGGCGAATTTTAACCCAGCATTTATATTATCAACTATGCCGGCACCAACCACTGAGTCACCTTTCCTCATGGCCCCTAGTACTCTCACCGGAATAATTTTTGAGCGTGGCGAAAGCCCCATGGGCATATGAAGCCCGCGGGCAGCTATAATGCCGGTTACATGAGTGCCATGGCCAACCTCATCGCCCGGATCATTATCAAACCCTAAAAAATCGCCAACAAAGTCGCTTTGGCCATCTATAATGTCTACAAAGTCTTTTCCGTCTAAGAGGGCATGGCGCAGCTCCGGATGGGTAGCCGTAATGCCCGTGTCTAACACGGCCACTTTTATGGTGGGGTGGCCCTGGGTGAACCGATGGGCTTCTTTTATGATTTTTTCCTGCGCTCGCTGTGGAAACTGGTCGTTCAGTACTGAATGGGCTTCGTACTTTGGCAGCTCGGCCGATGCAATTTCAAATTTTCGAACATACTCTACTTCCGGAAGCAAGGCTATTTGGTCTACCAGGCTTTGGGGTATGCTGGCTTTGTTACGAAGAATGAGACGGTAGATTCGGTTGAGCCCATTCTTTACTTCTGTGGGCGACCATCCTGACTTTTTGGCCTTTTCATATTCATGGGTTACCCAAACGGGTACTTGGTTTTTCTCCAGTATGGAGTCTACATCGGCTGCAAGTGAAAATTGTGGAGAGGATTTATCATGAATAAGCTGTTGCCAGGAGCTGAACTGCCCGGAAACAGGTTTATGGAGCTTTATGATAAGGTGTTCTCTCATTTTAAGGTGCGTTTTCGAGAAACTTTAGCACCCTTAATGGGAGAAATAGAAAAAGGTAACCCAGGCAAAAGAAAAAAAATTGAATTACCGTTCAAAGACGCCTGAGCGACTCAGGGGTACCTTACTTTTTGTTAAGCATACAATTGTCTATTTTGAATGAGTTTTTGAGAAATCTTTCCATAGTGGAGGGTTACCTTTTTCACTATAAGATCATTAAAGGATAGCATTTGAATGGATAGCGGATCGCTGATTGACCGTATTAGGCGCGGAGACAATGCTGAATTGCAAAAGGTCTATGAAATGTACAGAGGTGAGTTTATGGTATGGGCCAACAAACACTTCGATCTTGATTTTGAAGAGTGCAAAGAGGCCTACCAACTCAGCATGGTACAGTTCTATGAAAATGTGGTTTCGGGCAAGTTGCAGGTGTTTACCAGCGATCCCAAAACGTATATTTTCGGTATTGGGAAAAACAAAATCCGGGAGTTGCGCGAGCTTAGGTTAAAGCAGCCCGAAGCGGGCCGCTTTGAGGCAGAATCGACTGACGAACGATTGAGCCGAGAATCGCTGCTCAACAAGGTTGAACAGGCATTACATCAGTTAGGAGATCCCTGCCAGAAATTGCTGGAACTATACTACTATAAGAAAATGAGCCTGGCGGAGATTACGCTGGCGCTGGAATATAAAAACACTGATACGACCAAGAATTTGAAGTATAAGTGTTTGAACAGACTACGAAAACTTTTTACCGGAGGGAATTAGATGGAGGAGAAGGAAAGAGACTTAGAGCGCATAGAACAATATTTGAACGACCAGTTGTCGGCAGAGGAACGGACTGCGGTAGAGCATCGACTGTCCGAAGACAAAGACTTTCTAGCTCTGAAGGAGGATTTTGTAGCACTGAAGGAGGGGATAGAGCAAGCAGGTAGAAATGCGCTGAGGCACACTATGGATTCTTGGGAAAAAGATCTTGGAAACCCTTTAGAAGAGCCGAAAGGTGAGCAGAGAAGTTTGGGGCCTTCGCTGATTATGCGCTGGGCTGCCGTTTTTCTGGTGGGAGTAGTAAGTGTTGTGGCCTGGTATTTTGGAGCAAACCAAAGCCATAAAAGGCTGTATAATAATTATTTTGAGGTATATGCGAATGTGGTGCTTCCCAATACGCGTAGCAACGAAACACTTACTAAAGAAGAACAGGCCTTTTTGGCCTATGACAATGAAGACTATGAAAGAGCTGTACAGCTCTTTAACCAAATACTAGAAGCAGAACAGAAAGAGTATGTGCTGTTTTATAGTGCTCAGGCTCATATGGTGTTGAACGAACATGCCGAAGCCATAAAGTACTTGCAAGATGTACTCCGAAGGCAAGGTCTACTTGTAAGCCAAGCGCGATGGTATTTGGCACTTTGTTACTTACATACAAAAGAGACTGAAAAGGCAAAGGAACAGTTGAAGGTATTGGCAGAGGGCGATTCGTCTTATTCAGAAAGGGCAAATGAACTCCTACAAGAGATGTAATATTTTTTAACCAAAACCAATAAGCCATGAGTGAAACTGATAATGATGACAGCACAGACAACCGAGTACTTGAAGACCACAAGCCACCACCACCGCCTCCGCCAGTTTATTTTGGAGGGTATGCTGTTGGTGCTGCCTCTATAGTGTACATACTGTACACGCTTTGGCAGTGGATTGTTTGTGGTTGCGCTTAGCAATATCAAAGTCTGGGCTCAAGAATATTGTCCTTCTTGGCCCGGGCTTTTTTTAACACTACCATGCCTATTGTGGTCAGAGCAAGAGCCAGTAGCCAGTAAGCCCGGCTTTGTTGGGGCGCAGGCTCAAAAGTTTGTCTGGCATTGCCCAGTTGAATGAATCCGGCCCAGTTGGCGGGGTGAGCACTTAGCTCATCGGCCCGGTTGAGGTATTGGAGTTTTGCCTGCCTGAGCGAGTTGCCCACAGGTTGGCCAGCAGCTATTTCCCTATAAAACTGTTTAAAAAGTTCTGCAGTAGCCCGGTCGGCCACTTTCCATAAAGACATAATAAGGTTGGGGTTATTGGCATAGCTAAAACCCTTACTCAAACTAAGTACTCCTTCTCCTTTTTGCCATTTGCCCAGGCCGGTTTCACAGGCCGATAGAATGACCAGCTGAGAACGAATTCCTGATTCATATAGCTCATAAAGCTGAAGCCTGTTGTTTGTATTTTCCCCTTGGCTAAAATAGATACTTGAATACAAGGGAGTAAGAGTATCGGCCGAAGCATGAAGGGCCAAGTGCAGAATATTGTGGTCTGACTTTACCGACTGTAGCCATTCTGCTTTAGTAGCTGCTGGCCCTGTATAAAATCGACTGTTTTTAACCGACTCTTTAATGTATTGCAGCTCGGTTGTGGAGCCTTTTAAGGAGCTGAATTCCTGCGAGGCTGGTTCTCCAAAGGCAATGATTTTAGCAGGTTTGGTGGTGGTTTGTGCTCTTATTTGGCTTAACAGTTGGGCAGCCGAAAATGCATAGGCAATTTCCTTTTGATGAATCAGGTAGTCGAGGCTTTTGTAGTTAATGGTTTTGTAGGATGGAAGCCCGGTAAGGAGTGCCTCGAAAGGAAGCTGGTTGAGGGCACCATCGGGAATGATGGTCAACTGTTGTGAAGAACCTTTGAGCCCTGAGGGCATTAGTTTGGTGTATAAAGCATAAGCTGAGTTGGTGAAAGTGCGAAAATCGACAGACTCTCTATTTGCGAAGAGCAGCCTGTGGTGTACCAGGTTCTGAAAATTATTTAGTTCCTGTGTGAACTGATGGTCTATGGGTTGGCGGCCAAACGCTCCTCGATTACCTGCTATGGCCAGGTAGTATACATAGTGTTGCCCCATAAAATACATGATGGTCTGGTTGTTTTCCATCTGCTTCGTATAATCATCTAGCGAAATGGCTTTGCTACCGGCCAGGGCCTGATGGTAGGTTGGGTATTGCTCTTCTACAAGTAGTCTTATCTGCTCCAGGTCTTCGTTAATCTGCAGCAGTTGCCTTCTGCGGTTTATAATGAGAGAGTCGGGGCAGGCAGACACTTCGCAAGCTTGCAAACTGGCCGTAAGGCGTACCAGTTTGTCTCTTAGATCGCTTTCGGCCTGAAGAATGGAGTCACTTACCGCTATGAAGGCGTAGTTTTTGGCCCTACCAATGGATTCAAGGAGATCTTGAGCCTTGCTGTCTTCCATATATGCCCAGGCTTTATTCCATACCTCTTTGGCCGGTAGGGAATCTTTACTTAAAAATAGGGCCTCTAAAGCCGATTCATAGTGGTTATGTGCATAACCCTGAAAAGCCAGTTTTGCTTGTTCTGTTACAAACTGTTCTCGCTGCCTGCCGGCAAAATCCAACAGACGGTCGTAGCTATCGAGAGCTTCTTTGAGCCAATGGTATTCCGAACTGGTTTTAAAAAGCTTCACTTTACTGCGAGCAAGGTGACTCTGAACTCTGAAAAGAAAAGGATTGGGGGTTGAAACCTCGGAGAGAGAGACTGTCTCTCCCAACATTTCTTTGGTTTCCAGTTCAATGGCCAGGTTGTAGTGGCTTATGGCCTGGTGCAGGTGATTGTGGTCTTCATAGGCCCTGCCAATTTGGGCGTGAATCACTGCTTTTTCCCTGTTGCTATTGGAGTTGTTCAGTGCATTGTTGTAAAGCCTGTTTGCAGCTGTGGGCCGATTTTGTTTTACACGTAGATTGCCGTAAATAAGCCAACTACGAGCCGAAATGGGTTTTCCTTGTTGGAGATCAATGGCTTGCTGTAAAGCGTGTTCGGCTTCAGTAGTCCGATTCAAGTCCAGATAGGCCGTGGCCATATTGTTATAGTCTGTAACCAATTCAGCGGCTGTTTTGGATGAGGCAGGTGTAAGTTCAATCTTAGCCTGATAGGCTGCTATGGCTTTTTCATTTTGGTTTAGGGCGTTGTACAGATTGGCCATTACAGAATAGCTCAGGCTTCTAAAGCCATCGTTGTTTTCATTGTGTGCAATTTGCAGGGCTTTGTATGCATAGTTGAGCCCCATTTCATGGTCTTCAATTAACCGATAAGTAGTAGCCAGATTATAGGCATTGTAAAAAGAGGTTTGTGCATCGAAGCTTTCAGGGTGGTCTTCAATGCAATGGGCCTGCTGCCTGTAATTGAGGAGCGCCTTGCGATCGTCATACTTATAATACCTGTACAGATAGCCGAGCATAGCGTAGGTAGGAGCTAGCAAGGTGTCTGTTGCAGGTAGGTATTGTGAACGAATATGCAAGCTTTCCTCATAGGCTTCAATAGCATCGTCAATGCGGGAAAGATTAAAATACGAACGGGCTATTTTGGAAAGGAGGGATGCCCTGGCTGAATCGGGTGAAGACAGGTTTTCTAATTGATGAAAAAGTGCCAGGGCTTCGGCCCATTGCTGAGCTTTATAGAGCGAATCGGCCTGTTCTTTTAATGAAAAATGCTTTTGAGTTGGCTGCCATGCAGTAAGCTCAAAAGCATTTAGAGTCATTAATAGAAGACAAAAAAAGACGGGTAGTCGAAGGGTCATTTCATGAGTGTTAGTCTCATGAATTTAACCATTAATTCTGTTTACCCCAGTTGTCTCTTAGTGTCACTGTGCGGTTAAATACCAATTTGTTAGAAGAACTGTCTTTATCTACAATAAAGTATCCCTGACGCTCAAACTGAAACTGGTCCCCCGGCTTTGCGTGGGCCAATGAAGCCTCCAGCTTGGCGTGCTCAATCACCTCCAGCGAGTTGGGGTTGAGGTGATTCAGGTAGTCGTCTTCTATAGTGTTCAGGTTCTCTGTTCTGAAAAGACGGTCGTAAAGCCTGATTTCTGCTTCAACGGCATGAGCCACAGATACCCAACCCAGGGTTCCTTTCACTTTTTTACCACTGGTGTCTTGTCCGCTTTTTGTTTCCGGATCATACTCACAGTAGATTTCTTCAATTTCTCCCGATTCGCTTTTTTTAAAGCCCGTACATTTCACAATGTAAGCATACTTCAGCCGAACCTCTCTGTCGGGGCCAAGGCGGAACCATTTTCGAGGCGATGGAGGGTCTTCCATAAAGTCGTCTCGTTCAATATAAATTTCGCGCGAAAATGGCATTTCACGAGTTCCTGCCGACTCATCTTCAGGGTTGTTTACGGCCTGAAGCATTTCTACTTTATCTTCCGGCCAGTTGGTAATCACCACTTTTAGCGGATTTTGAATACCAAAAACACGATTAGCTTTCTTATTCAGGTCTTCTCTTATAGAGTGTTCCAGTAAGGCAATGTCTGTTATGCCATCTCTCCGGGCTACTCCAACTTTTTTAATAAAGTTCTTAATGGAGTCCGGGGTGTAGCCTCTGCGTCTGTAACCACTTATGGTAGGCATTCGGGGGTCGTCCCAGCCGGAAACATGCCCTTCTTCTACCAACTGTAGCAGCTTACGTTTACTCACTACAGTATATCCCAGGTTTAGCCGAGCAAACTCGGTTTGTTGCGAAGGGAATATGCCCAGTTTCTCAATAAACCAGTCGTATAAAGGCCGGTGGTCACGAAACTCGAGGGTACAAAGGCTGTAGGTAATTTCTTCTATGGAGTCCGACTGCCCATGGGCAAAATCATAGGTAGGGTAAATGCACCACTGGTCGCCTGTGCGGTGGTGCTTCACCTTGCGTATGCGATACATAATAGGGTCGCGCATATGCATATTGGGCGAATTCATATCTACTTTGGCTCTAAGTACATGCGAGCCTTCTTCGAATTCACCATCGCGCATTCGTTTAAACAAGTCCAGGTTTTCCTCTACCGGTCGGTTTCGGAACGGGCTTTCAATCCCGGGGGTAGAAGGGTTGGTGCGACCAGCACTTATTTGTTCGGCTGTTTGCTCATCTACATAGGCAAGTCCTTTTTCAATGAGGGTTACGGCAAACGTGTAGAGTTGCTCAAAATAATCTGAAGCATAACGCGCCTTTCCGTTCCACTCATAACCAAGCCATTCGATATCGGCCTTAATGGCGTCTACATATTCGGTGCTTTCTTTTACCGGATTTGTATCGTCAAACCGAAGGTTGCAGGTGCCATTGTATTTTTCGGCCAGGCCAAAGTTTAGCACAATAGATTTGGCATGACCTATATGCAGGTAGCCATTGGGCTCAGGAGGAAAACGGGTATGCACGGCCTGTCGTTTGCCCGATTTCAAATCAGCCTCAATCATTTGCTCAATAAAGTTCAGGGATTCGTGCTTTTCGTTTTCGCTCATGGTCGTTTCAATTAGGCTGCAATTTTAGTGAAAATGCCTCAAATGGCAGTATAAGATAGAAAGCTTCTTATGGAAACCGAAAGAGGCTTAAATAGGAGGTAGAAGATGTTAAATGATTGAAGCTGAGAGATGTGTGTATAACTATGTGGATAACCCTGTGTATAACCTTGTGAATTAGGGAGTGGGAAACTTGTTGAAAACTAAGGACTTACAAAGTTTGCGCGTAAAATTATTAAGGATACCTTAGACATACCAAGTGAGGGATAAAGAACTGAAGCATGGCTTCAATCTCTCTTCAGGGGAAGCCTGAAAAAGTGTAATGAAAGGGTTTACTCAGGTAAATCTGAAACAGCAAACGTTTCGAATCGACCGTTGAGGCAATAGTCTCAGTGGTGTGGAACTGAGGCTTTCAGGGACTCACTCCACAGGTGCCAGATCACAACTTTGAAAGGGAGTAATCTGAAGACGTTTTAAAAATCTTTCTGCTGAAAGGTGATTAAAGCAGGCCGTAGATGAGAAGCGGCCGTAATGTATGTTACGGCCAACGCAGCCACGAGCTGCGTTGCAATGCCCCACCGGAAACGGTGCGCCAAACTCCACGAGAGCGAGGAATTTAGAAAAGACTTGTTCTTAGTATAAATAGGCATTGGCATGTAAATGCTGGAAGCTGCAAAATTCACCCTCCCTTGTCACGAAGTGGCTCGGGTAAGGCGAAGCTGAAAGGAGATAGACCAAGGTAGGTTTTCCTATTGACAGTCTGGTTCTGAACAGTACCTTGGCATCCTGTTTTAACACTAGTTGAAACAGGGTGAGTGGGGGCGAGTAATCGTCCCCCGCTTTTGTTATTTGGGGGTATTTGTAAAAATACGGAAAGGATCACTGGGGAGTGATCCTTTTTTTTGTGACTGGTCTGAAATATTTTATCGCGTAGTCTTCTGTAAGTCAGGGGTTTGAAACCTCATTGAAAAAATATTCTCGTTTTTTTTCGCAGCCAATGAACAAAATTAAACTGCCTACGTTGTATTACTGATTTTAACAATAGTAATACTATCATTATCTAAAGTAAAATTAACCTACTAATGCATGGCCACTCTGCTTAAGTTACAAATGAATGAATGCCTGTATTTAAAAGATCCTCAAGACACCGAATTGGGGAGAAAAATAGTACAGCAATCCATTCAAATGATTGACGAGTTGGGGCTCGAAGCCTTTACATTCAAGAAACTTTCTTTGGTTATAGATTCTACCGAAGCTTCGATATATCGATACTTTGAAAACAAACACAAGCTTTTGGTGTATCTTATTACGTGGTACTGGACGTGGCTGGAGTATAAGATTGAATTTGAGACCAACAACGTGGCCGATCCTTACCTGAGACTATCAAAAGCTTTGCGCTTGGTAACGGAGAAAAAGACATACGATAATTCATTTCCAGATGTAGACGAAACAGCCTTGCAGCGCATAGTGATTAATGAATTTGACAAAACATACCTAACCAAACAGGTAGATCATGACAACAGCTTTGGCCTTTTTAGAGGGGTTAAATCGCTCTGTGGGCGCATTGCAGATATAGTTAAGGAGATAAACCCTGATTATCCGTATGCCCATTCGCTGATAAGTACCTGTTTGCAGGCGGCTCATCAGCAAGTCTTCTTTTCGGAGCATTTGCCTTCACTTACCGATCATTCAGGAGCCAACGACAAGGTATATACTCAAAACTATGAGTTCATCCATCAATTAGTTTTAAAAGCTATTCAAGAATAAAACATGACCAATCAGCACATTGCTAACACCATAAAAGAAGTAAAGCTATTGCTGGGTGAAGGCATCGAAGATGCTTTGTACCAGGATTTACAGGTGGGTACCCGGCTGTATTCCATCGATGAATCGTACGAATTTAAGCGTGACTTGCTAGAGTCGGCCAACAAAGTACGGGTGGTTTTGCTCGATCAGCCGTTGAAAGACGATGAACTGATTCCGTTTCTTAAGGAAGTAAGCATTCCTTTGATTGCCCTGAAGACTACTGAGTCGGGTTTTGCTCCGGTAATTATTCACAAGGACAAGAAGGGTGAGGTGGTTGTTCAGGAAGTAACGGAAAGCGAGACTCAGGAAATAACCCTTGAAGAACTTGAGGGCCGTTTAATCAAAAACGAGAGTGGCGAGATTATTCTGCTGGGCACGTTTAGTTACAAGAGCCTGGTGTCTGAGCATGACGAAGACGAGGTGCCTAAGCCTCTTTCGCCCGTAAAGCGACTGCTAAGGGTATTGGGAGAGGAGAAGAAAGACATCTTCTATGTGTTTATTTATGCCGCCTTTGTGGGTATTGTATCGCTCACCCTGCCATTGGGCATTCAGGCTACGGTTGAATTGGTTTCCGGTGGCGTGGTGTTTAGCTCCATATACCTGCTTATAGGGCTTGTGTTGCTGGGCATTTTGGCGGCCGGAGGGCTACAAATTATGCAAATAACCCTGGTGGAATATATTCAACGAAGAATCTTCACCAAAGCAGCACTGGAGTTTACGTTCCGAATTCCACGCATGAAAGTGGAAGCACTTTCTAATCTGCATATCCCCGAACTTATGAACCGGTTCTTTGATGTGCTTACCCTGCAAAAGGGATTGCCCAAGTTGCTGGGCGACCTGATGTCAGGCGTAATACAGATAGTTTTTGGTTTGCTGCTTCTTTCTTTCTACCACCCATTCTTTGTGTTTTTTGGTTTGGTGCTGGTACTTACTTTGGTGCTCATTTTCAGATTAACCGGCCCCAAGGGGTTGGAGTCATCCATTCAGGAGTCTAAGTACAAGTATAAGGTGGTGTATTGGTTGGAAGAAATAGCCAGGGTGCTTAATTCCTTCAAAATTTCGGGCAATACCAACTTGCCCATAAAGAAGACAGAGTACAACGTAAACAACTACCTCAAAAACAGAAAGAACCATTTCCGGGTGCTCATTACACAATACAGTTACATTGTACTGTTTAAGGCAGCCATTACGGGAGGGCTCCTCATTATTGGTACTTCACTGGTTATTAATCGGGAAATTACCCTCGGACAGTTCGTAGCTTCTGAGGTAATCATCATTCTTATTCTCAACTCTGTGGAAAAGATTATCACCTACATGGATGTAGTCTATGATATGCTCACGGCAGTAGATAAAATTAGCCAGGTAACTGATTTGCCGCTTGAAAAAGTTGGTGGGATTGATTTACGCAAGGAAGATGTAGACCGTGGTTTTTCTATCGAAGTAAAAGACCTTAACTACTCGTACCCTGGTGCTGACGATCTAAGCCTCAAGAATATTAACCTTTCCATTGCCTGCGGAACCAAGTTGTGTATTGCCGGAGGCAACGAGTCGGGCAAAACCACTTTCACCAACATGTTATCCGGGCTCAATCATAAGTACAAAGGCCTTATCACCATTAACGGATACAGTTTGAGAGACCTGGATTTCACCAATCTACGCGATAAGATTGCCAAGAATGTGTCTCAGGAAGATATTTTTGAAGGTACAATTCTGGACAACGTAACGGTGGGCAAACCTCAGGTTTCTGTGAGCGATGCCATTGAGGCCATTCGCCTGGTTGGCTTGCAAGACAAGGTGAACATGTTGCCTAACGGAATGAATACCCACATTTTAAGTGGAGGCAAAGGATATTCCACTTCTTTTGTGAGCAAGCTCATATTGGCACGTTGCCTGGTTAAGAAGCCTAAGCTCATGATTCTGAACGACTTCTTTCATATGTTTCAGCGTTCGGAGAAGCTCAAGCTCATACAATTGGTTATGGAAATGAGTGTGTGCACTGTGGTGGCCGTTTCTAACGATCCGGCCGTGATGTCGGCCTGCGACCGTGTGGTACTGATGGAGGACGGCCAGATTAAGGCCGATTCGACCTACGAAGAATTGCTTTCTAAAGGATATTTACAAGACCTGGTAAACGGATAAGCTTATGTTGAATATTTCTGAACAAACCGATAACAGGAGTGTAGAGCAGAAAAGCATTTTGTTCAAAACCCTCAAAACTCCTAATGCCGGCAAGCTTCTGGCCAAGGTGTTGGTATCCATTTCGTTGGTCTTCTTTGTGCTATTGTTTTTTCCTTGGCAGCAAAACATAAGAGGAAAGGGAAAAGTAACTGCCTTCTCTCCAGGGCAAAGACCTCAGTCGGTAGAATCGGCCATTGCAGGTAGAATTGAAGCCTGGCATGTAATTGAAGGGCAATTTGTAGAAAAAGGAGATACCATTCTCACTCTTTCAGAGGTAAAAGACGACTATTTCGATCCGCAATTATTGCAGCGTACCCAGGAACAGATTGAGGCTAAAAGACAGAGTATAGATTCCAAGAAGGAGAAAATTACCCAACTGGAAAATCAGATTGAGGCACTGCAAAACTTAATGAAAGTTAAGTTGGAGCAGGCGCAAAACAAGCTCAGGCAGTCTCGTTTTAAGCTGACAAGCGATAGTGTAGATTATGAGGCCGAGAAAGTAAGATATGCCAACCAGGAAAATATATTTTACCGGAACAAACAGCGCTATGAGGCCGGAAACATTGCCCTTACCAAGTTTCAGGAGTTAGAATCTAAGTATCAGGAGGCGAAAATGAAGCTCATCAGTGCTGAAAATAAATTTCTGGAATCCAAAACGGAAGTGATTAATGCACGGGTAAATATTACCGGTGTGGAAGCCGAGTATCAGGACAAAATCAGCAAGGCAAGATCTGACCTGAATAACACTGCGGCCGAAGTTTTTGAGGCAGAGGCCGGTTTGGCCAAACTGGAGAATCAGTTTAGCAACTATCAAATACGCACCCAGAACTATCAGCTGGTGGCGCCACAGTCGGGCTATGTGGTAAAAGCACTCAAAGCAGGAGTTGGCGAAACCATAAAAGAGGGAGAGTCCATTGTGCAAATCATATCGGAGAACCCTCGATTGGCAGTAGAAATGTATGTGAAAGCCATGGATGTGCCGCTTATTCAAAAGGGTAGAAAAGTGCGAATTGAGTTCGATGGTTGGCCGGCATTGCAGTTTTCCGGCTGGCCTAGTGTTTCTGTTGGTACTTTTGGAGGTGTGGTACAGGTGATCGACAGGGTAGAGTCCAGACCGGGAGAGTTCAGGATTTTAGTAACGCCAGACCCGGCCGAAGAGGAGTGGCCGCAACAGTTGCGAATGGGCTCAGGTACCAAAGGTTGGGTTATGCTAGACAATGTGCCCGTTTGGTACGAGATATGGCGTCAACTCAATGGTTTCCCTCCAAGTTTGTATGAGGCTCCGGAAGATGCGGTTTTGGTTAAAGAAGAAAAGAAGTAAAAAGCTCATGAAGCAGGTACTGATTATTCTTTCATCCTTTTTTATGTGCGTAAGTGCTACGCTGGCGCAACAAATTGAGGTAAAAACCATTGCCGAGATAGTGGCACCGAGCGATAGTGCAGAGGTATTTCCTCTCGAAGCCTACGTGAAAGTAGTTTTGGCCAACCATCCGGTGATCAAACAAGCCGATTTACTGCCCGAAAATGCTCGTGAAGAAATTCGCCTGGCTCGTGGAGCCTTCGATCCCAAGCTTACCGGTAACTGGGATGTGAAAAACTACAAAGACACGGAGTACTACGATATTTTCAACACCACTCTAAAAGTGCCCCTGTGGTTTCCGGTAGACCCTAAGATTAGCGTAGACAGAAACCGTGGGGTATACCTAAACCCGGAGCGTTCTATTGCCGAAAGCGAAGACTTTAGACAAGTAACGGCCGGTTTGAGTTTGCCGGTGGGCCGGGGTTTGCTAATCGACCAGCGAAGGGCAGCTGTGCAACAGGCTGAGCTTTTTGCCCAGATAACAGATGCTGAACGCATAAAGATGATTAATAAGGCACTGCTTTCGGCTGTTAAGGCCTATTGGGACTGGTATTACAGCTATTTTCAGTTTCGAATGGTTGACCAGAGTTTGGTCATTTCACAGGAAATTTACCGTAGAGTTAAAGTAGACTTTGAGCTTGGCGAACTAGCTGCTGTAGATACTGTTCAGGCCGCCATTACGCTGCAGAACAGAAGTACGGAAAGGCAGGCCGCTCTCATTCAGTTTAAGCGTTCTGGCCTTATGCTTTCTAACTTTTTGTGGGGTGAAAATGAGGAGCCATTGGAATTGCAGGATGATGTAGCCCCACGTTGGGATGCCGAGTTTACCCTTCCGGAAGAATCGCTGGACAGCCTTCTTGATTTTGCCGTTCAGAATCACCCTGAACTTCAGAAGTTAGGCTTTAAACTAGAGCAGTTGGGAGTAGATGAACGACTGGCCAAAGAAAACCTTAAACCAAGAGTAGACCTCAATTATAACTTCATTAATTCACCCATAAACTACTCTGGCGACTTCACAGATATTGCTTTGGGTAGTAACTACAAGTTTGGCCTGGAGGTGGAGTTTCCGTTGTTTTTGAGAAAGGAAAGGGCCAAGTTGAGGCAAACACGAATTAAGATAGATCAAACCAGTTTTGAGACCCAGTTTGCGCAACAGCAAATTCTTAATGAGGTTGAGGGTGCCTATTTTGAAATGGTCAATGGTCGCGAAATGGTGAGCCTTTTACAACAAGCGGTGAGCAACTATGAACGATTGCTGGAGGCCGAGATTTTTAACCTCAATGTGGGCGAAAGCGACCTGTTTAAAATCAATTTCCAACAAGACAAGTTGCTGGAAGCTCAGGTGAAACTTATTAAGCAGCGGGTGGCTATAGAAAAGGCCAAAGTAGAGTTACTTTGGGCGGCAGGTAAACCTTATCTAAACTTTAGATAACCGATGGAAAGTGTGCATGTGAGAGTAGCCGAGCTACTGAGTCAAATGGGTTTTGAAGAAGACCTCAAGCAGGATATTCTTCAGACAGGAAGACCTTTGAAAATAATTCAGGGTCAATCGCTCATTGAGCCGGGAATGAAAGCAGCGGAAATGCCTCTGGTGGTTTCCGGTGTTTTGCGGGTGATGCGTGAGGAAGACAGCGGGCGAGAACTTTTGCTTTATGATTTGGAAGGAGGCGATGCTTGCGCCATGTCCATTTCCTGCTGTTTGGGCAATCAGTTGTCTTCGTTCAAAGCGGTGGCGGAAGAAGATACATGGTTGTGGATGGTTCACATGAGTCAAATCGATCATTGGCTGGCTCGTTATCAGTCGTTTCGAAAGTTTATTTTCGATGCCTATCACAATCGGTTCGATGAAATGCTTAGCACTGTTGATAGTATTGCTTTTATGAACATGGATGAGCGACTAATGAAATACCTGCTGGACAAGAAGCAAAGCACTGGTTCTTACATCATTCATAAAACCCATGAGCAGATAGCACAGGAACTCAATACCAGTCGGGTGGTGGTTTCGCGTTTGTTAAAGAAGTTGGAACGACAGGAAAAAATTGAGCTGCACCGCAACCGAATAGAGGTTTTGTAGAGTGCCTTTTACTTCGAGCCATGCGGGTAAATAGTCGTCCTGCATTTTCTAAAGAAATCAGAGTCTGCAAGACTGTACCGTGTAGCAAAAAATCAGTAATCTCTGTCAGTCTTCCAGTGCTTCACAGTGTAGTCCCCATGAGTTCACAATATCCATAATGTCTGCCTCTACAACTTCGTCTTCGGCTTCTATGCGTAGTATTTTATCTCTATCTTCCAGATCTACTGACCAGTCCATAATTTCAGGGCTGTAGGCCAGTAAGGCATTGACCTTTTTTACCTTCAGTTCGTTTTCAATGTTGGTTTTAAAAATAAGGAGTTTCATGACCTTGATATTTATATCTGCAATGTGTTCAAAAAATCACCTAATCGACTGAATATCTTGCCGAAACGGTGAATGAAATGCCCCAGTTGTTGCGCTGAGTTGCTGAGTGGTTATTCATTGGAAAGTGTAACCACCACCTTGCCACCGGAATGCCCCAATTCCTGATAGGCTATAGCCTGTGGCAGCTCCTTAAATGAGTAAATCTTGTCTATAACCGGTACTATGGCCCCGGCTTCTATCAGGGAACCAAGAGTGCTGAGGTCTGCTGTGGAGAACTGGGCTGTCAGTATGCTGATTTTTCTATCCGTTCGAAGGCCTATCCACCAACCGTACAGCATATAGCTGATTAAGTGGCCAAATCCGCCCCAGCCAATGAGCAGGCAGGTGCCATTGGGTTTGAGTAGTTTTTTGGCCGTGCCGGCTGAGCAATTACCTACGGCATCTATTATGAGGTCGAATGCTTTTTGGCAGTTTCTGTAATCTTCCCGGGTGTAATCTATTATTTCAGTAGCTCCAAGCATTTTTACTTTCTCCGCTTTGCCGGTGCTGCACACCGCAGTTACCTCGGCTCCATAGTGTTTAGCCAGTTGCACCAAAAAAGTGCCTACTCCACCTCCGGCCCCTATAATCATTACTTGTTGGCCGGGTTTTAATGAGCCATTGCTGGTTACGCTTTGCAAGGCAGTAATTCCGGCAAGGGGCACCGCGGCAGCCGCCTGATGTGAGATGCCATTTGGTTTTCTAACCAGATGTTGCTGTTTTACGCAAATGTATTCACCAAAGGCTCCTGCTCCCACCGAAAGAATGTCACTGAAAACTTCATCGCCTACTTGCCATTGATTTACGTTGGCTCCTACTTTTTCAATGATACCTGAAAGGTCGGCACCCAGTTTTGGGTTTTTTGGCCTGGAAACACCCAACATTAACCTATAGAAGTAGGGAGTGCCTCGCATGGTGTGCGAGTCGGCCGGGTTTATAGAGGTTGCTTGTACCTTAACGAGCACTTCATCCTCAGCCGGTTCAGGAGTTGGTATGTTCACAACTTCTAGCCCTTCCGGACCGCAGTACCTTTTTCTGATATACCTTTTCATGTTGTTTTGAATTTAATTAATGGAATGACCAAGCTATTTTGAGTTTTTGCCTTCCGGCTCATAAGAAAATACTTCATGTAAAGGAACCTCAAATACCTGGGCAATCTTGAATGCCAGTTCCAGAGTGGGGGAGTATTTGCCCTTTTCTATAGCCACAATGGTTTGTCGCGATACGTCCACTTTTTCAGCCAATTGCTGCTGGGTCATTTCTTCGTTCAGGAACCTGAGTGTTCTTATGTTATTTTGAATTTTATACTTTGCCATTAAAAGCCTCTTTGGTAGTAAAATAGCTGCACCAGATTTTCAACGATTTCTGCAATTACTCCTCCAATAAGAAAAGCCAGGAAGAAAGTGTTTACCGACATTTCCAGGGCCAGTGAACCCATGCCGGCTATAATTCCGAAGATGAAAATAACCTGACTGATGTTTTTAGACTTTAGCTCAATGATCTTGTCGCGCTCATCAGTTTTTGGAATAGACTCACGGGTAATTACCGCATAGAGCACAGAGTACAGTATTTCTATACCTATGCGCACTCCAATGGCTACCAATATGTAGGTCATCATTTCCTTACCCCAGAACTTAAGCAGTTCGGCAGTGTCCATGTGTTCGTAAGGCGAGTTTTTGAAAATGAAGAAAAAGTAAATGGCCGGCACCGCTATGGCACTGACAATGTTGACCAGGTTTTTGTTTTCTCGATATGACATGACTTTAGTTGTATATAAAATTTGACCTTATGTAAAAAATGACGTACTAAAGGTATATAAAGTTTAACATGATGTTAAAAATTTTTTACATTTATTTATAAATAACTGATAATCAGTTATTTGCTAATTGGAAAAAAGTGGTGGCTATTTTATGGAGCGGGCTTTTACGCCTTCAAATGTCATTTTCACAGGCTTAATGGTTCCGTCACTATTGAACTCCATTTTGTCGATGCAGGTCACGCGGTGGTCACGGTCTTCGTTAGGAATGGGGCGTCTGTGATATACCATATACCATTCATCTGTATGGGGCACATTGATGGCCGAGTTATGTCCGGCTCCGGTGGCAACGGTGGTATCGGATTCCAGAATTGTACCAATTCGGTGGTATGGACCGTCTACTTTATCGGCCATGGCGTAGGCTACCTTATAACTACCGTTGGTCCAGCCACCTTCTGACCACATGAGGTAGTACTTGTTGTTCCTAAGGAACATAAAAGGGCCCTCTACATAGCCCTCGGGTGTAATTTCCTTGAAAAGGTTTTCTTCATCCCATGGAATAATCTCTTTAAAGTCAGCACTGAGCTTACCAATGTTGCAATGCCTCCAACCGCCATAGAAAATATAGTGTTGGCCATCGGTGTCTTTAAACACAAATTGGTCGATCGGCTGGGCATCGTTATAGAAATCATCGATCAGGGGTTTACCTAGGTAGTCTCTATAGGGTCCACCGGGTGCATTGGCCACGGCAATACCAATGCCACCCGTGTGGTTAATGTTGTCGTTGGCATTGTATAGCGAGCTGCCGGGGCGCTGTATATCATTGGCAGAGAAGAACAGGAAGTATTTGCCGTTGTTTTCAATAGCAGCAGGAGCCCACATGGCCTGCCGGGCCCAGCTAATGATGGTAGTGTCGAGTATTCTCTCGTGTTTCTGCCAGGTAACCAAATCTTTAGACGAAAATGCATCGAAGAAAACCTGTTGTTTGTATCGGTTGCTGTAGGTAGGGAATATCCAATACTCATCGCCAAAAACAGTTCCTTCGGGGTCGGCATACCAGCCTTCAAAAATCGGATTGCCCGAGGTTTTGTCGGTATCGGCCTGCTCTCCGGAAGGATGGCAAGAGAGGCTAATGAACAGGATAAACAGGTATGGGTACACCGAAAGGCTATGGAATTGGAATTTTGACATGGCTTTAAGATAACACGAAAAGTACAATGTTAGAATATTCGTTTACTCCGCTTGGAGGCTTTATGAAGATGGGTCAATGTTTTGGTTGATAAGGGATAGGATCAGGTCTATTCGCTCCCTGAGTTGCGGGTAGTAGTTATCCCTTAAAAAGGTGTTGGTAAATATGAATTCCAGTAGCTTATTTTCGAATTCTTCGAGCTGTAAAACGTTTTGGTTGTTGCCCTTAAACTTCCTTGGCCCAAAGCCTACAACTGCTCCGTATTTGGCATATGATCCTCTTCTTTCGTTGACTTTATCAGACAAGAAATTTAAGATGCCTAATCTTGTGCGCTGTACTTCTTCTTGTTCCTGAAATCTAACTCTGGAAAGAATAGATTCCCAGGAGGCCAGAGCTTTTTTAAGCTCGACATCTGAAAAATTGCCCAGCTTGCCGGAATTGGTAATCTCGTTCAATACGCCCGGACTTGGCAAAAATTGCACTTCGTTGACGATGGATCCATATAGTAGAGAGTCGAACTGAGACTCAGTTAATTGAGGAGTGCCGGGGCCGGTATATTTAATAAGCTCCAATGCGTGTCTGAGGTTGGTTTCGTTTATTCTGGATGCTTTGAGAAGAGCCTGTTGATTGAATTGGAACTCATCCCTTAGTCCGAGTAAGTAAACTTGCTCTTCATTTCGGGTCTTCCTTCTTTCGTTCCAGTTGTTTATGCTCAGAGCTATGAGAATACCAATTACCACCAGAGTAATTTCTCCAATGGCATATTTTAGATACTTGCTTTTTGCTTGAGAAACCATGAGTTGAAGCCTTATTTTTCTGAAGAATCCAATCATTTCTTCGGCCTGGTTATGGTCAGAACCTGATCATTTACTCCTGTCATTTGCCAGTGGCCCAGAGATATTGGGATATTGCCAATGCTATTGAGTTGATCGAAAAATTCTTTCAGCTCAAAGTCTTGTTCATTTATGCGGGCATAATCTGCCATGGCGGCTTCCAAAAGGTATTTACCTGTAATGTAGCTGGTGCCGTAGCCGGGTTGTCTGAGGTAGAGATGTTGTTCGAAAATGAGTAACTCCTTTTCCGTTTTCATCCATCCTCTGGGCGTATATTCTGAGTGAATTCCACCGGCTTCTTCCATAGTCATCTCATTGGCATGAGCATAGAGTGAACCCAGGCCTCTGGCTGCCCGTTGGGCAATCATTATATAAACAATTTCTCTAACCCTTGGGTCATCGTTATAAAGGCCAGCGTGCATAAACATTTCTTCTACGGCAGTGGCTGTTCCTTCATTTCTGGAGTCAAAAATATTGTAGAGCAGAGGTCCTCTTCTAATTTCGCTAGAGTGGGGTTCATTGTCCATTCTGGCCAACTCAAACCAGTGATAGAAATGGGAGTATAAGGGGCGCGCATCATAGTGCTCACCAATGGTAAAGAAGTTGCGCTTTTCTTCGGGAATATATTCTCCCAGATGGGCCCTGAGGGCTGGAGCAAAGTAATCTTTAACGCTTACTATGTCTTCATTATTCAGAAAGTTAAGCAAGCTTTTGGCCGACCGCTCGGCCATTTCATTGTAGGCTTCAGGAGAGCTTACTGCTTCGAGCTGCGGAAGAGTTCTGTTTCGGTGCTCTTCGAGCTTGAGGGAAGACCATGCTCGGGCTAGCTCTCTTTTCAACAACATTACCTCATCTTCCCAGGTCAGCGGTACTAAATGTACATTTTGTAGATACCAGGTATAGTTTTCTTTACCAATGCCGGAAGGGCCTGTTTTATTGGCTGACTCAGTCTCCAGCCATTCTGCAAAGCTATTTGTAGATGCAATGGCCTTATCTATGGCCTTGGTCAGTTCCTCGTCTGCCAGAATGCCTTCCCTTGTTTTTATGGAGGCAAGGTTGGCCGATTGTGTTTTGATGTCTCTTATACCGGCTATCCAAAGATCTCTGGCATTGCCGATTAAGTTTTCTTTGGCTTGATCATTAAATGCAGGAATAGCCTGAATTCCTTTCAAAAAACTATCTCTCTTATCCGCACTCAAAGGAAAGTCATAAGTCCATACCTCAACGGTGCCGTGATTGGTTGGGCCTTCATGGGCAGGCACATCGCTTCGTTCCATCCAAACGACTTTGTAGTAGGCCGGGTCTCTTTGCCATGGTTTCAATATGCGATGGTTAAAATCATAGCCATTCATCTCTGCCCAAACAATATGATAGTCTACCTGTTCGGAAATGCTCCAGCCCGTGGTGTCCATAGATAGTAATCGGTTTTGAAGCTTCTTGAACTCACTCCACCTCTGGTTAAAAGTGGTTTCTCTATAGTCAGGAGCCTCATTGTGCAAGGGTGGCTGCTCAAAAGTGCGCCATTCTTTGAAGAGAGCTGTCAGGTCTTTATAAGATGCCTGGGTTTTTACATCGGTCTGATTTTTAGTGTTTTCACAACTTAAAAAAGAAGCAAAAATGAGAAGGAGTATAATTCTTAAGGTTGGCATAGGGTAGATTTTGCTATGATCAAGTTAAGTATTCCTGAGGCTATTAAAAATCCTTCCGGAAAATCTATGATATGCAAAAACAAGCAGGGTGACCGTGCGATTACCGAGCACCAAAAGGCAGAGATGCCGGGCACTCCGAGAGCCAATTTTGTGTGTAAAGCCACCTCCAAAGCAGAGAAAATGCTAGGTTGAGCCTTAAACCCAATGGTAGCCAGCCATGGTAGCTTCAGCCTTCCGTAACTTTAGTTACTTTTACAGCTTCTGAGCCGGCCTACTTTTGTGTCAGCTAAATCAGAATAAAGTGAAGCAGTTTTTACCAATACTTTCCTGGCTACCTAATTATAAAAAGTCGCAGTTCAACGGTGACCTGTTTGCAGGTTTAACGGTAGGGGTTATGCTTGTGCCTCAGGGAATGGCCTATGCTTTGATAGCGGGGCTGCCTCCCGTCTATGGTTTGTATGCTTCGGTAGTGCCTCAACTCATCTATGCCATTTTTGGTACCTCAAGGCAACTATCGGTTGCTCCGGTGGCCATGGATTCACTGTTGGTAGCTACGGGAGTATCGGTAATGGCCACCGAAGGCAGTGAGGCGTATATTACATATGCCATCATGCTGGCCTTTTTTATGGGAGCTGCCCAGCTTTTGCTGGGGCTTATACGTATGGGGTTTATTACCAACCTGTTGTCGAAACCTGTCATTAGTGGCTTTACCTCGGCCGCGGCACTCATTATAGGGCTCAACCAACTCAAATACATTTTGGGGGTAGAGTTAGAAAAGAGCAATCAGGTGTATAAAATACTATGGAGTGCCATAGGAAAACTCAACGAGACCCATGGTATTACCTTACTGATAGGCATTTTGGGTATTTTTCTTATAAAAGGCAGTAAAAAGATTAGCTCCAAATTGCCGGGGGCATTGTTGGCCGTGGTACTTGGTATTGCCGCGGTAAGCCTTTTAGGACTCGATAGCCGCGGTGTGAGTATTGTAAGAGATGTGCCGCAAGGTTTGCCGGCTCTGGTTATGCCCGACCTTTCGTTGGAGACTTTTCAAAAGTTGTTGCCACTATCGCTTACCATTGCAGTGGTGGCCTTTATGGAGGCTTTTTCTGTGGCCAAAGCCATAGAAGCTAAAAAAAGGAATTACAAAGTAGTACCCAATCAGGAGTTGGTTGCTCTGGGGGCGGCCAATATAGTGGGGTCCCTATTTCAAAGTTATCCTGTTACCGGGGGCTTTTCCCGTTCGGCTGTTAATTATCAGGCAGGGGCCAATACACCAATGGCATCCATTATTTCGGCTGTTTTAGTGGCTCTAACCCTGTTATTTCTTACCCCACTCTTTTATCATTTGCCGCATGCAGTTTTGGCTTCCATTATAATGGTGGCTGTGGCTGGGCTTATAGATCTGGGCTATGCCCGAACTTTGTGGAAAACCAACAAAATAGAGTTTGGATTGTTGCTGGCTACTTTTCTGGTCACCCTCCAATTTAGCATGGTTCCCGGTATAGTTACTGGCATAGTGCTTTCCATCCTCATTCTTTTATTCAAGGCTGCCAATCCCCATATAGCTGTGTTGGGCAGAGTAAAGGGACTGGAGGAATACCGAAATGTGAAACGATTTGTTGATGTGGAAACCTGGCCTGAACTGTTAGTCATGAGGGTTGATGCACCTTTTGCCTTTGTCAACATTCAAACCATTAAAGATAGAATACTGGCAGAGGTCCATAAAAGAGATGGCAAGCTTAAATTTGTGGTGCTCGATGCCGCTTCTGTGGCCTATGTAGATGCCACTGGTGTAATCGGGTTGAGGGAGTTGATGGATTCGTTGGCCGAAAAAGGAATACGTATTCTCTATGCAGAGGTAATTGGCCCTGTAAGAGATACTTTCTATCGAAACCGGTTGGTAGAAGGCGAAGCCAGCGAAGTGTTTTTTCTGACCACCAACGATGCGGTAAACTACTGCCTCTCCGGGGAGTATGCCAATGAAAAAGTGGCCTTGGTAACTCAGCGCAATACCTAGTGTAACTTTAGTTACCACCGATAAAAGTAGAAGATGTTTACTTTGAACTATACGAACTGAAAATTGAGTTTACAACGATAATAAAGAACAATGAAGATAGATCAGATTTACACCGGATGTTTGGCCCAGGGAGCCTACTACATTGAAAGCGATGGAGAGGTGGCCATTATAGACCCACTGAGAGAAACCCAACCTTATGTGGATATGGCTGAAAAGAATAATGCCAAAATCAAATACATATTCGAGACTCATTTTCATGCCGATTTTGTTTCGGGGCATCTCGACCTGGCGCAGAAGACAGGAGCAACCATTGTGTATGGTCCCGGAGCCACTACGGAATTTGCCATTCACCAGGCAGCGGATGGAGAAGAGTTTCAACTCGGGAAAGTGAAGATCAGAGTACTTCATACGCCTGGTCATACGCTGGAAAGTTCATGCTTTCTGTTGATTGACGAAAAAGGAAAAGAGCAGGCTCTTTTTAGTGGAGATACACTCTTTATTGGAGATGTGGGGCGCCCTGACCTTGCTCAAAAAGGTGATATTACTCAGGAAATGCTTGCCGGAATGCTGTATGACAGCCTGCGCTCTAAAATAATGACCCTCCCTGATGATGTAACTGTGTATCCGGCTCATGGTGCCGGCTCCGCTTGCGGAAAGAACATGAGCAAGGAAACAACGGATAGTCTCGGGAATCAGAAAAAAGTGAATTATGCACTTAGAGCCGATATGAGTAAAGAAGAGTTCATTAAAGAGGTGACGGACGGACTTTTACCCCCTCCTCAATATTTTGCCCAGAATGTGGCCATGAATAAATCGGCCCAAACGCATGGTGTAGACAAAATTTTAGAGCGAGGTAAGGTAGCTCTCGATGTAGAAACTTTCGAAGCCATGGCCAACCACGAAGGAGCCCTGGTATTGGATACCCGTAAACCTCAGGAGTTTGCTTCAGGCTTTATTCCCAATTCCATCTTTATTGGAGTTGACGGAAGCTTTGCCCCCTGGGTGGGTGCTCTTATCCCCGACCTGCAACAACCTATTGTCTTTATTGCCGAAGAGGGCCGTGAAGAAGAGGTAGTTACCCGTTTGTCACGAGTGGGCTACGACAACACCCTGGGTTACCTTGAAGGAGGTATCGAAGCCTGGAGAAAAGCCGGCAAAGAGGTAGATACAATCACCTCAGTGAAGGCCGAGGTGCTAAAGGAAAAGCTAGAGGAAGGTAGTGCCAACGTATTGGACGTGCGTAAGCCGGGAGAATATGAGGCCGAACATATTGAGAAGGCGAAAAACACTCCTTTAGACTTTATAAATGACGAAATGCATCGCATTGAGAAAGACACGGAGTATTACATCCATTGTGCAGGAGGCTATAGATCCATGATTTTTTCATCGATACTAAAGTCTCGTGGCTATGACAAAATTATTGATGTACAAGGAGGAGTAAAGGCCATAAGAGAAGTTGGTATTCCTCTTACCGACTATGTCTGTCCTTCTACACTCAAGTAGATAAACCGATAACAAAAACCCTCAAGGCTGGCCTGCTTACATGAACTCTTTTAGGGGCCGGCCTTGTTCGGAATTTCTTTCCAACTATTTCCAACCATTAATTTATCAATACAATGTTAGAAGCTATTAAGCAGCCATGGCCGTGGTATGTGGCCGGGCCGGTTATTGCCTTTGTCATGTTCGCCCTTATTTATTTTGGTAACAGCTTTGGCCTTTCTGCCAATTTTAGAAATATATGTTCTGTATTCGGTGCCGGTAAGTCGTGCGATTTCTTTGCCTTCGATTGGCGCAAGCAACTTTGGAACCTCGTTTTTCTTGCCGGTACGGTACTGGGAGGGTTCATTGCTTCGCAGTTCTTAATGAGTGACACCTCAGTGGCTATTTCCGATGCTACTGTGGTCGACCTTAAAGCGTTGGGTATCAATAATCCGGGAAATGGTTTTGTGCCAGCCGATCTCTTTAGCTTTGAATCGCTACTCTCGCTAAAAGGAGTGGTGTTTTTTGTTGTAGGAGGCTTTTTAGTCGGTTTTGGTACGCGCTATGCCGGTGGTTGCACCAGCGGACACGCCATTAGTGGCCTAAGTGATTTGCAGCCGGCTTCGCTTGTTGCGGTGATTGGCTTTTTTATTGGTGGCTTACTTATGACCCACCTTTTACTCCCTCATTTACTCACGCTCTAATTCTGTTGCCATATGAAATATCTTAAATATCTGGTACTTGGGATTGTCTTTGGTATTACCCTCACTAAGGCAGAAATCATCTCTTGGTATAGAATCTATGAAATGTTCAAATTCCAGGCTTTTCATATGTATGGGGTAATAGGTTCTGCCGTAGTGCTCGGCATCATCATCACCCAAATCATAAAACGAACCCGTATGAAAACCCTGTCGGGGGAGCCTATTGTTATAAGTCCAAAGAAATTTTCAATAGCCCGTTACCTAATTGGCGGAATCATATTTGGGCTGGGCTGGGCCATGACAGGCGCCTGTCCGGGGCCAATGTTTATTTTAGTTGGTAATGGTGTATTCGTTATATTGGTAGCCATTGCATCGGGTTTGCTAGGAACCTATGTATATGGACGCATCAAGCATAAACTTCCACATTAGTGATAAAGCGATTCATTCTTTTACTGGTGCTTTTAAGCACTCCTTTTTTAGGCAAAGCGCAGAAAGAGACCAACAAATCACCTCTGTCAATTAAAGGAGTCTTGGGTAGCCGTTATATATCTACCCACAACCGTGGAGAACTGGCGGACTTCAATGCTCTGATTGGTCAGGGTATGCTGAAGGCGAGCTATAAGGCAAAGCCCTGGTTAAAGTTTTCGGCCCAGTTCAATGGGGTGTATATACCTTTTAAAGACGGGTTGCTGCGTGTAGATGCTGCAACCGGATCGGGCCCCATTTATGAGGGCAACCTTTGGAACGATAGACTTATGTCCGGCAATACGCAGTTTAGTCTTCCCGTACTGAATGCCGAACTAGAGTTTAAGAGTCAGTTTCTTACGCTGGGTCGTTTTACTAAAGAGTCGCCCATCATTAACCCGGAGCCATGGCCCTTTCCCAATGCTATGGAGGGTGTTTGGTATGAAAACTATAGTGCAGAATCTACCTCGTGGCAACTCGGAATAATCCGGAGGATTGCCCCCCGGTTTTCTGGAGCCTTTGAGGTGGTAGGGGAGAGCATTGGTGTTGGTGCAACGGGAGTGGACTTTGATGGCAATACTGCTCAATACAGAGGGCAGATCGATGCCGGGTTAATGCTCATTGCCAATGTTCAGCAACAACTCAACGAAAAGGCCTCTATAAATCTTTGGAATTACTTTGTGCCGAACGTTACCAATACTTTTATTGCTGAGTCTAAGCTCCATTTGGCTGATCCGGCCATAAACATTTCCGGAATGGCCATAGTACAAAACCGTTTAGGCGATGGAGGCAATGCCGCTGAGAGCCTGACTTATCAGAGGGATGATTTAGCGTTGTATCTGGGACTCAGATTGGAAAAACATTTGGAAAAAGATGTTTTTCAGATGAACCTATCCCGGATTAGTGCGGATGGACGACTGCTGTTGCCACGGGAGTGGGGGAGAGAGCCGTTTTATACGTTTCAACGCAGAACCCGGGTTGAAGGCGCGAGTGATGTTTGGGCCATAATGCTCAAGTGGCAAAGGTCTTGGGTAACGGATAAGTCTCTCTATCGCTTCTTTACTTCTATAGGAAAAAACAAGATGCCATTGGCTACCGACTATCCGAGGAACAAATATACTTTACCATCGCATGTACACTGGGACGCTTCCCTGCGTTACCAGCCCATTGCCGGAGATGGTAAGATCACTGCAGAGATTTACCTTGCTTATCGCTTTCTGGCCGAAGACATTCATACTAACTATAATGTCTTAATTAATCGGGCGGACTTCTTTCATGCCGACATTATTTTCAATTATAATTTCTGAGGTCTAACACTTTGAGTCTCATTTTAAAATATTGAAATTCAGAGGTATGAAAGAGTTCCGTACGGCCTTTGCTCGCATTCGTCTGTTGTTGTTGCTTTGCGGCTTACTGCTGGTAGTTGCTTTTTCCGGAATTCTGGGGGCTCAGCTGGGGTGGGCGGATGCATGGCTAAGCTATGAGCAAGCTGTGGAGCCGGAACCCTGGAGACCCAGAGACATAGCTACAGACCTGTCAGACCAGCAAGCCAATGCCGGGTTAATCAGGCTGGGGCATGACCTTATTACCCGTACACCTGAACTCATAGGCCCGTTGGCTGAGGATGTGTCTAAACGATTTGCCGGAAATAACCTAACCTGCCAGAACTGCCATCTAAAAGCAGGGACCCAAGCCGGAGCAGGGAGTTTTGTGGGAGTATATAACCGATTTCCTCAGTTCAGGGCCAGAGAAAACAAAGAGGGTTCACTCTTTGAGCGCATTGATGGCTGCATGGAGCGTAGCATGAATGGAATAAAATTGCCGGCCGATAGTGAAGAAATGAAAGCGATGGTGGCTTATATGCAGTGGTTGAGCGAAGAGGTTCCGGTGGAAGAAGAAGAAAAATACAAAGGCTTTACTACACTGGAGTTACCGGAGATAAAAGCAGATTTAACTATCGGAGAAGCTGTTTTTAAACGCTACTGTGTAGCTTGTCATGGCGAAAATGGTCAGGGAATAAGAGCCGGTGAGAATACGATGTATCAGTACCCTCCGCTGTGGGGCTCCGATTCGTACAATCATGGAGCCGGTATGCATCGGGTAATTACCGCTGCTGAGTTTATTAAAGCAAATATGCCTTATTTACTGGCTACCTATGACAAACCCGTGCTTACCGATGAAGAAGCCTATCATGTGGCGGCTTACATCAATAGTTTTGAAAGACCCCAAAAACACAATGCTCAAGCCGATTTTCCCGATGTAAAATTAAAGCCTGTGTCTACTCCTTATGGACCCTGGGCTGATACTTTTCCGGCAGAGCAGCATAAATATGGCCCATTCCAACCCATAATGCGGTTTTACGAGCAACAGTATAATATCAAAAAGAACAAATGATTAGCTCATTCTTCCGCTCAGGTTGTTGACAATAAGCGGTAGACAATCGGATACGAAGCGGTCTTCTTTGCAGTAGTGGATGTCGGCAGTGCCACTGCTTTGAATTTCAGGAGGAGTGATTCCGCAGCAAACTATGATTTTTCGATTCTCAAAATTTCCAGACTCAGTAAGTTGTTTGACCAGACGATAGTTTTCGGAGCTGTTGAAGCCAACATTGAAAACATAGGTATCAAAGTCCTTTGATGACATTTGATTTTGAAGTTGACCGAACGAGCACGATTCGACCATTAATTCCGATTCTTCTAACCAATAATTCTGAATTAGCTCAGAAAAAAGCTCCCTCAGATTCTCTCGGTCTTCCACCAATAGGACTTGAGCCATAATTTTATTTTGAGTTCTTAGTTTGGTGCTTTTGCACCGTTTACGAATCTAATTCTATGTGTGACAAATAACAAAAAAATGTATGTCAAAATTTTCTTGAAAAGTGTTAAACGGCAAAAAAATGACAATGATCAGTTCGCGAGGTAATCTAAGTTGGCGAACCCGCTTACAATCAGTTGCATCTTTGCATTGTTCAAGCCACAGTCACAAACTGTAAAGTATGCTTTTGAGAACCTCTTTTGAGAGTGTACTCTAAGCTGGCATTCAGGCTTAGAACGAGATGATTTTGAATATCATTGTTTAGTGATATTGGTAAGTTGATGGTTGGAAGCCCTGACGATACGCGTCAGGGTTCTTTTTTTTGAACATTTATTGAGTTACCGAATTATATAGGCATGACTAATAATGGTAATTTGAAAGAACAAGAAATTGACAGAGTAATAGAAATGGCCTGGGAAGACCGCACACCCTTTGAGGCCATTGAGCATCAATTTGGATTGACGGAAAAAGAGGTGATTGCCTTAATGCGCAATGAGATGAAAGCGAGTTCTTTTCGGATGTGGAGAGCCAGAGTTCAAGGGCGAAAGACCAAGCATACCGCTTTACAAGCCTCCGATAAATTTAAAAGTAGTCTTCAGAGAGAGATTTCCGGAAACAAGATTAGTAAGAGGTAAATGGTTGGTTAGACCACTGCAGATGGTCGGGCCGATATAAATAGTTGCTAAGGAAGTATCACAAGGGTATTTGAGGCCTTGCCGCCATAAAAGGAAAAACCCGGAATTTCCGGGTTTTAAGTGCGCACGAGAGGAGTCGAACCTCCATGCCCGAAGGCACTGCCGCCTGAAGACAGCGCGTCTACCAATTTCGCCACGTGCGCAAGGGAGGGCAAAGATAACTGAAAAATGATTCAATAATCAATGCCCAAATCATAAGTTGTTAATCTCCTTCCCCAAACCTTTCATCGCCACACATTCTAACCACCTTGGGTTCGAAAGTGCCTAGTACATCAATCAGGTCGGTTTGCTTGGCCATTACCTCATGAATGTTCTTATACACCTGAGGGGCTTCGTCCAAACCGGAACCGATCAAAGTCACTCCGGCTTTTTTGATGTGCTTCTTCACTTCCTTTTTAGAGAGTGTCTGCTTGGCTTTGGTTCTGGAAAGTACTCTTCCTGCTCCGTGCGAAGCCGAATTGATGGAATCCACATTCCCCTTGCCTTTTACAATAAAGCCTGGTGAAGTCATTGAGCCAGGAATTATTCCCAACACCCCTTCGCCTGCAGGGGTAGCACCTTTTCTATGCACAATGATCTCGTTTCCATCTGCATCTCGCTCTTTCCAGGCAAAGTTGTGGTGGTTTTCGATCAGTGCCAATGGTTGCTCACCCAGGGCCGCAGCGAGCCTATCGTGGATTTGGTGGTGGCATGCCGAGGCATAGTCACCTGCCAAATTCATGGCTTGCCAGTATTCCTGACCCGCTTCGGAATCTAAATCCAACCAGGCCAGATGTTTGGCTTCTCCCGGTAACTTGGTCATATCCATGGCCAGCTTGGTGTAATGTCTCGCGATATTCGCACCAAGTCCCCTCGATCCCGAATGGGAGAGTACCGACAGATACTTGCCAACCGGCAGGTTGAATTCATTGATCTCCGAGTGGATTTCAGTAATACCGAACTCCACAAAGTGGTTGCCACCTCCGGAAGATCCAATTTGCTTCCAGGCCGTGTCTTTCAATGATTTCAAGATGTTGATCTCATTGAACAGTCCTCTATCTAACACCTCATGGTCTTTTGGCCTTTTAAATACCGCCTGACCGAATTTGGTGTTCTCCATTAGCATGTCTTTTAACTCATCAGTGTTTTGATGCACAAAAGCAGGAGGGATGTCATACATGGTCATGCACATTCTGCAGCCAATGTCTACGCCAACTCCATAAGGGATCACTGCATTTTCAGTAGCCAATACACCACCAATTGGCAGTCCGTAGCCCTGGTGTGCATCGGGCATTAGTGCACCGTATTTAGTCACCGGCAATTTCATGGCAATCTCCATTTGGTTGATTGCCCCTTGCTCAATGCCGTCTGCCCCATATATATGATATGGTATACGCTTTTCCCTCAAAGCCAGTGTTTCATTGTGCTCAGTTTTGATGATCAGGGCCATCGCTACCGGACCCCAAGCCTCGTGTTTTAAATAGAGACCTGGGTTTTCGACCACCTTTTTCAACATGGCTTTTTTATGTAGTATGGATTTGCCCTTGTAATGCTCTTCTATAGCCTTGATGGCTTCGCCAATGGCTCTACCTTCAGGGAATCCGAGCTTTCTCAGGTCTTTTCCGCTTAATTTTCTCGTTGCCATAATTTCCAACGTTTCTTCAATCGTTTATACTTATTTCGCTTGATGTGGTCTTTCAGGTCGTCCACATCGTAGTTGTCAAGGGCTTGCATCATGCCTTTTCGGTATAAGGCAATAGCCTTCTTAAACTGACCCTGAGCCTCTGCTGCCTTGCCTAGGTTTTCATAAGCAAAGGTTTTATTAAAGCCTTCCACCTTGATGGCCTTTAGCATAAGTTTTTCCAGACCCGGGTACTTCTCATTATCCAGATAGAGCTGTGCCAGGTTGTCGTATGCATTTCTGTAATCTGGCTTAAATTTTATTGCCAGCAAATAATGCTGTTCAGCTCCCGCTTTATCATCAAGGCCGTATTGAAGTAGGCAAGCCATTCTAAAATGAAGTTTGGCACTACCAGGTTCTTCACACAATCCTCTCTCAAACCATCTTTTGGCCTCATCATCTTGGCCATTATCTATAGCTTGATCTGCCATCTGAATAATACTTTCTATGTATTCTTCGTAAATGTCCATTTTTGTCTTATTTGTAACCCCTTAGTTTTCCGGATATCTCTCACATGAGGAGCGAATTTTAACACTCCCCCATGACTGGAGGAGTGAACGCAGGTAAGGAGTTGCTACCACAGCAAAATCAATCGCTTTGCTCGACATCTTTTGATGTTTGTCCTGATCACTTGCATCTCATGATCGTTCAAACTCCATTTCAAAGCAGCTTTGTAGTGCTTTACCGCTTTTCTACTTTTTCCGTGGACCTCTTCAATCCTGCCTAACTCGTTGTAGATAAAGGCAAAGTCTACTCCTGGAATAGTTTTAGCTTTTTCCAGAATGTTTCGCTGTTCTTCAAAACGCTTTGCATCGAAAAGGAAGTGGGTCATGTGAATGTACACCGCACTGTAGTTTGGTGAATATTTCATAGCCAACTTCAAGTGCCTTTCGGCCTTTTCTAAGTCTCGCAAATGGTTCAGGTACAACCAGCCTAAGTGGTTGTGAGCCTTACCGAAACATGGCTCTTCAACCAGAGCCGCCAGCAGATAACTTTCGCCTTCAAGCCATTCCTGTCTCTCGAAGGCACTTTCTGCATCTAAAATGTAATTCTCTAATGCATAAGCAGTCATGGCCTATTCATTTATTGTTAAACATGGATTGAAGCGACCATCGCTTCAATGAGACTTCATTGAAGTCTTGTGGAAATGGTAGGATTCGAACCTACTCAGCCTGAGGCACTGGTTTTACAGACCAGCATAACTCTCCTTCGTTATCGCATTTCCATTGAGGTCATTGTTCCTTCCAATTGGCACTCAACCAATATTCCGGTTCAACGACCTGCTATTTGCATTGGAGCTTTTTCAAACATCACAGTCCGAACGAAAGACTGCTTGAGGGCTTTAACCCTGCCTGCGGCAGGCAGGCTCTCTCCAAGTTGAGGAGACGCTCGTTCTGCCTCTCCTTTAGCTTCTTGACCCCTTTGTCCTGCGGACATTTCGCCTTGGTAAGGGGAAAGAGGAAGGGGCGTCTTCATCATCAGTGATCTATTACTGCCACTGAACTACGGTATCATTTGTCGGCCCACGGGGACTTGAACCCCGAACCACCAGCTTATAAGACTGGCACTCTGACCTGTTGAGCTATGGGCCGTTTTGAGTCGGGAACCGGATTCGAACCGGTGATGTCAGTTTTGCAGACTGAAGCCTTGCCACTTGGCTATCCCGACAATAAAAAAAGCCCGGCCTTATGCAGACCGGGCTTTTCAATGCCGTGTATACGGAATTGTCAAGTCATATTCTTCCCGATCTTATTTTGCAAAAGACATATTTCACCCAGGCCAAAATCACTGTGATTTGGATAGGCTGCCGGTGATAGCCATGTAACCTCTAAGCGTATACTGTTCTTTTGCATTTTCAAATTCATTTAAAACAAAAAACCCGAACCAATTGGCCCGGGTTTCTAAGTGTCTTTATACTTAAGCTTAACTTATATTCCGGAACCGTAGCACATCACAATCATTGTAACCCAATGTTTCCATTGGTTGTATACTGCTGATATGTGAGAATAGTGCTTTCATTTCTTATGTGGCACAAAGGTAGAAAAAGAGATTTTAAATTTGCAAGTGTCTGTAAATCGGAGGTCAAATTACTTCTCTATATATAAAAAAGTTAAGTTACTGAAAATCAGAAGTTTAATTTGAGGGAAAAAATTAAAAAAAAGATTAAACACAAGTAAAAATTCGTAAAACCGTTTAAGCAATTATTTAAATGAATCATGACTTTTAGCCAGAAGGGAGAACGGTTCTTGTGAAAGCTTACTATAATGCATCACAATTAAAGTCAGACCATGAAGCAGTTGTTCACTCTATTTTTACTGTTTTTCGTTTTAACTAAGGCTCAGGCTCAAACCTCGGTTTGGAGAGTTAGTTCAGGGGAAAATGAAATTTACCTTGCAGGTTCTATCCATTTGCTAAAAGAGTCGGATTACCCGCTTCCAAAAGAGTTTGATATTGCTTTTAATAAGTCCCAGAAGGTTGTCTTTGAGACGGATATTGACAAGTTAAATGATCCTCAGATTGCTCAAGTTTTGCTTTCTAAGGCCATGATACCTGATAATAAAACTCTGAAAGATGTTTTGAGTGAGGAGGTCTATAAAAAGTTGGAACAGGAGTGTAGTAAACTGTCAATTCCGCTGGCTTCTCTTTCCAGGTTTAAGCCTTCTATGGTTATAGTAACCATGTCCGGAATCAAGCTCCAACAAATGGGCGTTACCGCAGACGGTGTTGACCAACATTTTCATAAGAAAGCTAAGGAGCATGAAAAGACTTTGGGGTTTTTAGAAACTGTTGAGGAGCAACTTGATATACTCACTAGCATGGGCGAAGGAAGCGAAGATAGTTTTGTTAACTATTCTTTAGAGGATATGGACGATATGGAGTCTGCGATGGATGAAATGACGGAAAACTGGAGAAATGGCTCCTCAGACCTGATGATTACTCAGTTAACCGAAATGAAGAATGAGTATCCGAATATATACAAATCCATCATGGTGGATAGGAATAATAATTGGATACCCCAGATTGAAGGGTTTATAAATGATGAAGTAATTGAATTCGTAATTGTCGGTGCACTTCATCTGCATGGTCCAGATGGCCTTTTAAACATGCTAAAAGCAAAAGGATATAAGGTTGAACAACTTCAATAGGTTGCACACCAACCCATTCCAAAAAAGGGGTAGCTACTTTACAATGGCTACCCCTTTTTATCTTTTAGGTCTTGAGGTTTATAATATTATAGGGTTACTCATTTAGATCACATTCGTTAGATTCAGTATACTATCCACAAGCTGTGTCCTCACAGCGT
>NZ_DBHC01000020.1:0-123880 GCF_002296035.1 Roseivirga sp. UBA838 | reverse complement strand
TGTGAAGACACAAATGGAGGCAAGATTCAGAAATACACTTCTTGCGACTTAAGTAAGTAACCCTATAATATTATTCTTTCAACCCATCATAAATGAGTTCATACATCTCTGTCCAGAAGCTTTCCCCTCTAAACCCACTGATCTGAGTCATACCCACAAATACCATTTGTTCTTGTGGGTCGATGAAAAACTTGGTGTTAAAATATCCACTCCACTCATAGGTGCCCGGAGATTTTGGGCTTCTTTTAGTGGGTTTATCCTGGTACAGTTGAAAGCCAAGAGCAAAGCTTCCATCGGGGCCTTTTGGGTAATTTTCATAATCATTGATCACTGTTGGCAATTGGTCTCGGGTCATCTCATTGAGGGTTTCTTTTTTGAGTAGTTTACCTCCTCCCATCACAAGGGTTTGTATAAATCGGGCGTAGTCAATAGCAGTGGAGCTCAGGCCAGCCCCTCCGGCAAAAAAGTCGCGTGGGCCTTGTTTGGGGTAGTCAGTAAAAGCAGACATGCCTAGTTCATTGGTGTTTTTAAAGCTTTCACCTACTTTAACCATTACCGGTGTAAGCCGGGTATGTAACGACTCCGGCAGGTAGAAGTGCGTGTCTGGCATGCCTACCACATCAAATATTTTTTCTTTGAAATAAATATTGAGCTTTTGGCCCGATACAACCTCAATAATGCGTCCCATTACGTCCATGTTGAGTCCGTAAGAAAACCGATCGCCCGGTTGGTGGGCCAGTGGTACTTTGGCCAGCCGGTCAATCCATTCCTGGGTGGTCCACTCTTCATGTGAGAAACCCACATTCATTTGGTGTTTTTGGTATACAGCCATGAGCTTGCCCGGATTGAACGATCCGTAAACAATACCTGAAGTGTGTGTCATGAGGTGTCGAATGGTAACCGGCCGATCTACAGGTACTGTAATGTAAGAGGAATCGGCCGGATTAAACTCATCCAGAACTACCTGATTGCTAAACGAGGGAATGTATTCATAGACCGGATCGTCCAAATTTACCTTTCCGGCTTCTACTAACTGCATCATGGCCACAGAAGTGATGGCTTTGGTCATAGATGCAATTCTATAGATCGACTCATTAGCATAGGGTTGGTTTGGTCCGCTTTCGCCAAAGCTCTTATGGTATACAATGCCTCCGTTTCGAGCAAGTAGAAAGGTGCCTCCCGGTATGACATCGGCATCTATCGCCTTTTGAATGTGTTGATCGAGTTGGGCTTCAAACGAGGAACTAAATCCTTGTTTTACAGGGGCAGAGGTGGATAATATGTTTGGTTGTTGTTCAGTGGTCTGCTGGCAGCTCGCTAGAGCGTAAAGAAAGAGGCAGAAGATCAGTAGTTTGGCTTTCATGGTCATGCGGTTTCTTCCAAGTTATAAAAAGTGTTTTGTTTTTGGGGCGATTGATTTACCAATGAATGGCTAAAGAAACAGGTGGTTGTAGAATTTTGTAAATTCCAGAGATAACTGCTTAGCATGCACGCAATTTTTATTTTTTCATGGGTGATCGGATTCTTTTTTTCGATTCCCCACAAGTGGAACTCTGAGTATGTCAATGAAGACCTCGTGCTTCATTATGCGAACCATTGGGTGCTGAGGCCGGTAGATGGCACCACCAAAAGAAACCTGTTGCTCGAAACAGAGAAGTTTAGTGCCTGGAGTCCCCTGATGCCTGATGAAGATAGAAAAACACTCAGGCTTACCATGCCCAGTTCAATGTATTATGGCAAGAAGGTGTCGTTGCGAAGGTTAGAACGTGAGCTAAAAAAGCAGGTCAAAAGTCAAAAAGAGTCGGCCGAGTGGATGAGTAATGAAGACGGTTTAAAGGATGGTGTACCCTTTATTCGTGTGGTATTCAGCTACAAAACCGGACGGGCCTATGAGGTTGTTGAATGCTACCTGTTTGCTGTGCACAACAGGCCGTATGCATTGTATATGACAGCCAGCCGTAAAGAGTATCACACTCAGCGTGATCGTTGGGATGAGGTATGGGAGAGCCTTCAGTTTAAAAAATAGTGAGCCGTTGTGAACCAGCGGCTTCTTCTTACGACTCTAGGGTAGTCTATGACAAAGCGTTCAGATCAGGTTTTTGATGAATTGCTGTTGCTTCAATGCCAACAAGGTGACCAAAAAGCAGCGGGTCTACTGTATAAACGATGGAACCCCAGGGTATTGAAGTGGTCTGCAGAGCTTCTTCGCGATGATGATCTGGCACAGGAAATTGCTCAGGAATCATGGATTACGATCTTTAAGGGCTTAGGCAGTCTTAAAAAGTTAAGCCTCTTTCGGTTTTGGGCATACCGCATTGTGTATCGCAGAGCCATGGATTATTACCGGAAGCAAAAGCGCGAACTGGAGCTTGAACGAGAGGTTGAACTCGAATTTTCCGGACCCGACAGTCAAGAGGGGAGAGAAGTAGATAGGGTGGAGCTGATGCTGAAAGCTATACAGGCACTTCCACTCAGACAGCAGCAAATACTACGGCTCTTTTATTTAGAGCAGTGCAGCGTAAAAATAATTGCCGGGCTAATCGATTTGCCTGAAGGTACGGTTAAGTCCCGGTTGTTTCATGCCAGACAACAATTGAAAGAATTAATAAACGATATGAGCTATGAATAGTACAGAAAAAGAGCTGGATGCGCTTATTGAAGAGGCGCTAAGCAAAGAGGAAGCCCGCTATTTCGAAGAAATGGGTGAACAGAGTTTGCCGCAGATGCTTTTGGGCTTGTTCAAAGGTAAAAACAGTTGGTTCAATATAATGATCATGATTGTGCATTTGCTGGTATTTGCGGCAAGTATCTACACTTTTATTGAAATGCTAAACAGCGAGCAAGTGACTCAAAAATTAGAGTGGATGTTTTACACCCTTATTGGCTTTATTGCCATGGCCATGCTCAAAATCTGGAGCTGGAATCAGCTGGATAAGAATGCGCTTTTGAGGGAGATTAAAAGGCTGGAATATCAGGTAGCCTTACTGAGCAAGAAGAAGTAATGGCGAGCCGATAAAAAAAATAAAGCCTCATACACTACGTATGAGGCTTGTTTGTGGGCCCACCTGGGCTCGAACCAGGGACTTTCTGATTATGAGTCAGATACTCTAACCAACTGAGTTATAGGCCCTAAAAGAGTTTCAAGTTTTATGATCAATGCTTGAGGTTTACTTTGAACCTTAAAGCATAAACTTTGAACTCAATCTCCCCTTGAAAATGGGAGTGCAATGTTACATATTTGATGTTAATTAAGCAACGCTCATGCAAACAGAAATATCAAATTTATCCTACATCATTTTCGATCTTGGAGGAGTTATTATTGACTTGGACGTGGAAGCCACCTACCAGGCGTTTGCGCAACTGTCCGAAATGCCGCTCGATAGGGTAAAGGAATTTGCCGCCAGCGAGGAGTTTTTTAAGCAGTATGAACGAGGAGAAATTGACGACCCAACCTTTAGGGCCCACTTGCGAGAGGGTTTGAGGTTTACCGGAGGAGAGGCCTTATTGGATGAGGCCTGGAACGCAATGCTCGGCCCCATTGCTGCTGAGCGATTCAAGAAGCTGGAGGAACTGGCCAATAACTATTCACTCTTTGTTATGAGCAACACCAACGAAATACATGTTAGACGTTTTCTGCAAATTGCCAGACATACTTCTCCGCATAAAGACTTTTACGACTATTTTAAACAAGTATATCTCTCACAAGAGGTAGGTGCAAGAAAGCCCGAACCTAAGGCCTGGCAGGTGATACTGGATGATCATGGGTTGATTCCCTCCCAAGGGCTGTTTATTGATGATAACCTCAGCAACATCAATGCCGCTGCGGCTTTAGGACTCAATACTTACCATAATCAGTCAGTAAACGACTGGATGAAACTCTTTTAGAGTCCGGCTTCGCGGTATGCCACTATGCCGCCTGTCATATTCACCACTCGGGTAAAACCTTGCTGTTTTAGGTACATCTGAGCCTGAGCTGAACGGGCTCCGGAGCGGCAGTGCACTATTATTTCTTCATTTTTTAACGAAGTCAATTCTTCCAGTTGGTTTGGCAATTCAGCCAATGGTATGTTTCTAGCACCGAGGTTGTCTTCTTCATACTCCCAGATTTCGCGTACATCGATGAAGTGAAACGATTCTCCATTGGCCAGTCGCTCACTAACCTCTTTTACGGTGATGTTCTCCATGCCTAGTCTTTTAGTATTATTCGTTTATAGCTTACTTTTCCTCCTTGCCTAAAGCGCAGCAAATATATGCCTTTTTTGTTCATGCTCAGGTCTACTCTTACCCCATTGGTAACGGTGCTGAGCTGATAGCTGGCTTCCTGCCCCCAGTTGTCGTAAACTTGTAGTTGGCTGAGTTCTCCCTCAATAAAGACTACACCTTCTGTAGGGTTAGGGTACACTTTTATAGGTTCATTGGGGGCGGCTTCACTGCCGGGAGTATTGGCCGCAATGGTCTTGTCGAACCTTGGTCGCATCAGAAAGCTACCTCTCACATATTCGTTCTCTCGCCATTGGCCACTTACATTGTAGAACATACGATTGCCGGTATCTGTGTTTTTGTCCAGACCGACAGCCAAAAACTCATTGGTTGCCTGTTCGAACCCTATGTATATAGTGTCTTGTACAAAGATGGGAGTCTCCAACTTGTAGCTCCTTAGCTCTCCAATGGTGGCAGGTCTTAAAACACTGTAAGACGACCGAAAAAGAACAGACTCCGGGTCATTATCCAAGCGGCTCCAAACCATTAGCTCTATGGGTTGGCCGGCTTGTTGAACAAACGGAAAATTAATGTCAATATGAGTGAGCAATGCTTTTTGTTCCAAAGAGAAGGAATAGGCCAGCTTGCCTCCCCGTTGGTTGATGCCTGCTGCAAAATCAGGTTCACCATCATCATAGGCCAGATAGTCATCGAGTACTGTCACTATACGAACCGTATCATTAAGCCGGTAGTCTATATTGGTGTTGAAGGTGGTGTCAACCCCGGGGTTTATGTCTTCAATAAAGTAATTGTCTCCTGAGCGGATGTAATAGGTGGTTTCCAGCCAAAGAGAGTCGGCCAGTGCATTGAGGTTGCTGGCATTGAGGGCTCGCGAAGTAAAAGTTCTGCGCTCAAAGGCACCTGGTAGTGGATTGGCCAGTTTGTTGTCGTTTAAAACTTCAATTTCTTCATTGGCTACAAGGTCTCTAACTATAGTAGAAAACTGAATAGGCTGAAACTCCGAGTTAAGGTTATAGAATTCGGCATGGGTTTCTATAAGATACCGTGAAGGATTGGCAAAAAATTGTTCGGTGGGCATGGCCGAATAGGGGGCAGTAAGAAAGCTCGGGCGCTTGGTAAGCGCGCGGTCTCTATAGGCAATGTCATCAGGGTGTCGCGAATCATTAAGGTAGACATAATCCAGCAGCCAGGTGTCAAAGGCTCCGGACAACCGACTGTAGGCCTGAAACCGAAACTGGAAGCTGTCATGAAAAAAGCGAGAAGGTACTTTTACCAGCTGCTGAAAGAACTCTCCGGTTTCCAGATCTTTACCTCCTCTGGTAGACCATACACTTTCCCAGGTATCGTTGGCAGTTTTAAACTGTAGGGCCAGGCTGTCGTTCTCATCTGGCAATTCACCATGGCCGGTTACCTGCCAAAAAAAACTTAAAAATACTGAGTCTTGCTGACTGGCCGGCAAATTGGCCAGATTGATGGGTTGCGAGGTGAGCTGATCCGTGGCTCCGTTAATCAGGCTATTGGCATCGTAAGGAGAACCATTGGCTCCAACACCGTCAAAAATAGCAACGTTCAGAGTGGGAGCGTTTATGCCAATACTGCTGCTCACTCTTACATTTTCTGGCGATTGCCACAGCTGTGTTGAGGGCACAAACCCCGATGTTGAAAAGTCGTCCCAAAAAGGCAGGCTCAGCACTTGGGTTGCCTGACTTGCCCGTGGTTGCATTTGGCTTTTACCACTGTTTTGGGCCGGCAAGGGTACTTCTATTATCTGCCCCTGAGAGAGCAGATTTATACATAGAAAACCGATGAGCCAGGCTGCTTTATTCACTCTATAGGTCGTTGTTGGTAGTAGCAGGCTTCTTGCTGTTTATCCACACCTCAATTAGGTCGCCTGTTCTTATCATGGCTCCTATGGGGGGCAACTGCTTATATACTCTGTTCGGAGGCACCGTATCGTTGAGTACGTAATTTACCTCATCCAGCCTCAGGCCAGAGGCTTCGATCTGAAATTTGAGCTCTTCCAACGTTTTGCCCAAAAAGTCCGGTGTAGCAAAGCGTTTTACCCCTTCACCATCGGCTATCACCAAATCGATTTTAGAGCCTTTATAAACCAATGTTCCTGTAGCTACATTTTCACCGTTATACTTTTGTGCGATAACCGCATTTTCGCGTCTATCGGGTACATAAGAAATTTCACCCAATTCAAGTCCATTGCTTTCCAGAATATCGCGGGCATTGAGCAGGTCTGTATTAATAAGGTTAGGCATTTTTACCTGAGGAGGCACGTTGGCATTAAGTGTTAGGTATATCTTCCTGTTTTCTTTCACCTTGGCTCCCCCCTTGGGGTTTTGACTAAGTATTACTTCAGGGTCAAAATCGGCTGAATATCCCGAATCGCGAGTAACCTCATAGCGAAGGTTTCGATTGGTAAGAAAATCATCTATCTCGGTAAAGGATTTCCCTACCAAATCGGGCACAGTAATGGTTTCGTTATGATTGGTAGTGGCAGGCAGGTATATGTAGAAGAAAAAAAGGAGTACCACAATGCCAATGCCGGCCATTATGCCAATGTGTTTAAAAAATCGAAGGAAGGTGAAGGGTTTTTTACTCATTTTCAAAGTTTAAACGGCCAATCGCACATTTCATTTTATACCTAATGGTGATTATCCGAGCAAAGATAACTAATAAGTGAAAGTGACAAGTGCAGGCTGTTCAATTCATTGAACTGCTGAGGTAAATTGATGATGAGTTTAATTGGGTAACAACAAAATGAAAAAGAGACTGTCTCTAAAGCTGGGTAGGTTCACCCTGTACTTTCCTGTCAGTCGATAAACAAGTTCAGACTGACGAGTTTTAAGCTTTTGAGGCAGTCTCTTTAGTGGTGATTATTCAGTTCTTTACGCTTCGGCCACATTCACGGCCACCACCTGCTTAATTTCAGGAATATCTCTTTTTATAGCCTCTTCAATTCCGGCCTTCATGGTCATATGCGACATGGGGCAAGACTCGCAGGCTCCTTCGAGCTCCAACTTCACTACTAAATCGTCTGTCACTTCGAGCACCTTTACATTGCCACCATCGGCAATGAGAAAAGGTCTTATTCTCTCCAGTGCTGCTTCAATTCTTTCGAGCATATGTTTTAAACTTTAATTTCAACCTTTTTGGTTTGAGCCTTTTCGGCATTCCTTATGGCTATTTGCTGTGCGGTAGCTTCTGCCACTTTCAGAAAGGCCTCTCCGGTTACATCGTCTTGCATAATAGCCGGATAACCCACATCACCACCTTCGCGAATACTTTGCACCAGAGGAATTTCTCCTATAAATGGCACTTTGTGTCTTTCAGCCAGTTTTCTTCCGCCACCTTTGCCAAAGATATAGTACTTGTTTTCAGGCAGTTCTTCGGGTGTAAAGTAAGCCATATTTTCTATCACTCCAAGCACCGGTACGTTGATTTGCGGCTGCTGAAACATGTTAAGCCCTTTTTGAGCATCGGCAAGGGCTACTTTCTGAGGAGTAGTAACCAATACAGCTCCTGTAACCGGCACAGTTTGTACCAACGTAAGGTGAATATCGCTGGTGCCGGGAGGCAGGTCTATAAAGAGATAGTCTAAGTCGCCCCATTCCGTATCGGCTATAAATTGTTTTAGGGCACTGCTGGCCATTGGGCCACGCCAAACCACCGCATTTTCTGCAGGGGTAAGCAAACCAATGGATATAAGTTTTACGCCATATTGCTGTACGGGTACAATCAGGTTCTTATCGCCCACTTTCTTAATGCCCGGTTGTTCATGCTCACAATTGAACATGGTGGGCATAGAAGGACCAAAAATATCGGCATCAATTACACCTACTTTAGCTCCTTGTTTAGCCAGCGCCACAGCCAGGTTGGCCGTTACGGTAGACTTGCCAACACCGCCTTTACCGGAAGCTACCGCAATAATATTTTTAACTCCCGGCAACAGTGGAGCATTGTCTCTTGCTGAAGTTACGTGCGAGCTCATGGTTATTTTAACCACCACATCTTTGCCAATATGTGTGGCAATAGCCTGTTCGCAGTCTTTTCTGATGAGCTCCTTCAGCGGGCAGGCCGGAGTAGTGAGCATTACTGTAAAAGCAAGCTCGTTTCCATTAATTTCAATATCCTGAATCATGTTCAGCGTAACCAGGTCTTGCTTTATGTCCGGATCCTGAACATGCCTGAGTGCCGCTAAAACACTTTCTTTCGTCAATGCCATCTTCACAAATTTGGGTGCAAATTAAAGGCTTTCGCCCGACATTCATAGAAACATCTGTTCGCTATATTAGTTCAGGTTTACCGCTACAATCATTCTATATTTGAAGCGCGTTATGGCAATTAGTGAGTCTACCATTCAGGAAATTAAAAACCGCATAGACATTGTCGATGTCATTAGCGACTTTGTGAGCCTGAAAAAAGTGGGGAGCAACTATAGGGCACTGAGTCCTTTTACCAACGAGAAGACCCCCTCATTTTACGTTTCCCCCAGCAAAGAAATCTTTAAATGCTTTAGCTCCGGCAAAGGGGGCGATGCCATTACTTTTGTGATGGAAGTGGAGGGTATCAACTACATTGAAGCCCTGAAGTACCTGGCCGCAAAGTACGGCATAGAGGTGCAGGAAGAAGAGCAGACCGATGAGCAGATTCAGGCCCAGAATGAGCGTGATAGCCTGTTTATTGTGCTCAATTTTGCCAACGAATACTTTAAGAAACAACTCTTTGATTCAGACGAAGGTCGATCCATAGGTCTGAGTTATTTCAAAGAAAGAGGGTTCAACGAGCAAACGCTTAAGACTTTCGAGCTGGGCTACTCGCTCGATGTGTGGGACGGGCTGCTCAAAGAAGCCAAAAAGAAGGGGCATTCGGAAGAATTGCTGGAAAAGGCCGGTCTCATTTTAAAGCAGGAGAGCAAGATATACGACCGCTTTAGGGGTAGGGTCATGTTCCCCATTCAGAATGTAGCGGGCAAGGTAATAGCCTTTGGTGCCCGAACGTTGCGCAGCGATAAGAAACAGCCCAAGTATATCAATTCGCCTGAAACAGAAGTTTACCACAAGAGTAAAATTCTCTATGGTATTCATCAGGCCAGGCAAGCCATTCGCAACGAAGATCTTTGCTATTTGGTAGAAGGCTATACCGATGTGATTTCCATGCACCAGGCCGGTGTACAAAATGTTGTAGCATCGAGCGGTACCAGCCTCACCAAAGAACAGGTGCAGCTCATTAGCAGGTACACCAAGAATATCACCGTTTTATACGATGGAGACAGTGCCGGGATCAAGGCTTCTTTCAGAGGAATTGACATGATTCTGGAGCACGACCTTAACGTGCGGGCGGTGGTTTTCCCTAACGGTGAAGATCCCGATAGTTTTTCCAGAAGCATGACTTCAGATGCTTTCAGGGAATATCTGGAAACCAATGCTCGCGACTTTATTACCTTCAAAACAGACATCTTAACGGATGGTGGCAAGCAGACAGACCCGGTTAAGAAGGTTCAGGTAATTCGTGAAATTATTGAGAGTATCTCCCTGATTCCCGATGGAATAAAGCGTTCGGTTTATATCTCTGCTTGCGCTGACTTGCTCGATGTAGAAGAACAGGTGTTACTGAGCGAACTGAACAAGTTGCTGATTAAGAAGCAGCGAAAGGATAGGGCTCAGCCAGAACCTCCGGAGCCGGAAGACTTGCCTCTAACCGAGGCTAAACAACCCAAACCGGACCTGCAGTCGCTGGCTTATCCTGTAGAGCGCGAGTGCCTTCGCTTGGTGGTTAATTATGGCAATGAGCCCTTTGATGAAGAAATGACCATAGCCGAATTTATTCTTGGCGAGACTCAGACAATTAATTTCGAAAATAAGTCTATTGAAGAAACCCTGAACCTGGCCGCTCAGGTAGTAGATGAAGGAAAAAAAATTGAACCCGACATATTCATCGGTCCTGAAAACCCTACCATGAGTCAGTTGGTTATAGACCTGCTGGAAATGAAGTATTTTGTAAGTGAAGGTTGGGAGAAGAAGCACCGTATTTCTACAATGCACGAATCGGAAGACCTGCCAAGTGCTGCTTACACGGCCATTTTAAGGTTGAAACGAAAAAAACTGGAGTCGCTCATACTACAAAATGAAGAAACCCTGAAGAAGTCGAAGAGCGTGGAAGAACAAGAAGAGCTGATGACCATGCATAAACACCTGAAAATGATGCTCAAAGAAATTGACGATGAGTTGGGTATTGTGATATCGTCTTAATTTTTTAGGCTCCGCGAACTTTATACCTTTGCATCGCTTTTTATAGAGTATGTCTGAAGAAATTAAGCTCAACACCATAGAAGAGGCTATTGAAGCCATTAGGAATGGCGAGATCATTATTGTTGTAGATGATGAAAGCCGCGAAAACGAGGGGGATTTTATCTGCGCAGCCGATAAAGTAACCCCCGAGATCATCAATTTTATGGCCACCCATGGCCGGGGCCTCATTTGTGCGGCACTTATTGAAGATCGCTGCAACGAACTGGGACTCAATCTAATGGTAGATAATAATTCGGCCGCCTATGAAACGCCATTCACAGTGTCGGTGGATCTGATTGGCCATGGATGCACCACGGGTATTTCTGCCTCAGACAGAGCTAAAACCATTAAGGCTCTGGTAAACCCCGACACACGTCCTGAAGAACTGGGTAAACCCGGACATATTTTTCCCTTAAGAGCCAAAAGAGGCGGAGTGTTGCGAAGGGCAGGTCATACAGAAGCTTCGATGGATTTTGCTCGATTGGCCGGCTTGAGCCCTGCCGGAGTACTGGTGGAAATAATGAATGAAGACGGTAGCATGGCCCGTTTGCCCGATCTGGTGAAGGTAGCTCAACGCTTTAACCTAAAGCTGGTTTCCATAGAAGATCTTATCTCTTACAGGCTTGAGAATGAAAGTCTTATTGAGCGCGATTTAGGTATTGATTTACCCACCGAGTACGGAGATTTTCATTTGCAGGCCTATAAGCAAATTAACACCAACGAGATGCATCTGGCCGTGGTAAAGGGTAATTGGGAGCCAGATGAACCGGTACTGGTAAGAGTGCACTCGTCTAGTACACTTGGCGATATTTTCGGTTTCAAGTTCGACTCCGGTAACCCCATCAAACATGCTCTGCGCATGATTGAAGAAGAAGGCAAGGGGGTGGTTCTTTACATGAATCAAAACTCCCGTGGCCAGCGACTTATTCATGAAATGCAGATGCTTCAGAAGAAGGGCATTAACGATGAACCCCTGAGCAGAAAATTTGGAGTGAAAATGGACACTAAAGATTATGGTGTGGGTGCACAAATACTCCGCGATTTGGGCATTTCTAAAATACGACTCATTTCTAATAACCCGCAGAAAAGGGTAGGGTTGATAGGCTATGGCCTTGAAATTCTTGAGTACGTACCTATGAAGAAGACACAAAAGGTCTGAAATTGCTTATTTTTTCTGCTGGATTGTAACATTCCACCCCATATCCGTTGTTTAATGTAGTGATGAAACAATGGTTGATTTCTTCGGTATGGCTATTGGCTTGCGTTGCTTTGCAAGCACAGGAATTTCCTAGTCAGAAATTTCATAGAGGGCAGGTAACGCTCACCGATGGTAGTGTGCTTAGCGGACAAATTAAGTATGATCTCAACTCAGAAGTAATACTCCTTAAGCAAAACGATAAGAATGGCATTTCTACCCTCAATGCCAGCCAGTTCCAATCGTTTGTGATAAGTGCAGGCCCCAATGCCGGTGTAAGAACGTTCTACTCCATCCCTGTTCTCAATGAAACAGGCTACCGTAGACCCCGTATTTTTGAACTGATTGCTCAGGGAAAGGTCTCGCTTATAGCCCGTGAATTTATTGCTACCCGGTCAAGTAGTGCCAATCGGTCCATCTACAGAAGAAGCATTTACGATCCGTATTACGTTCCCGCCACCAGCCTTATGACCTATCAGTTTTTGGCCTATGAGCTTTGGTTGATTGATGAAAACGCAGAATTGACAGAGTTGGGCAATAGCCGAAGCGATGTAATCAAGGCTTTCGATAGCCACCATTCTGAGCTACGAAAATACATTAAGAAAGAAAAACTCAAGGTTGAGAAACTTCTGGACCTTAAACGTCTGGTGGACTATTACAATAGTTTGGACACCCTTTAGCCGTAAACCATTAAATGCTTCTGGCCGTAAAGAAGTCAGCACCTTCTACCTTTATTTTCCCTGATAGGAAGTCGCCATAAACTTTGTCAAACTAGCACTTAGTTTGTGTTTCTCAATCTTATATCCAATATCTTTAGGGCATGTCAAAACCACTTATTCTAGTAACCAACGATGACGGAATTGTGTCTAACGGTATTCGTGTGTTGGCTGAAGTAATGTCAGAAATAGGCGAGGTAATTGTGGTAGCCCCCGATAGTCCTCAATCGGGTATGGGGCATGCCATTACGATTGGCGAACCACTACGTCTTATTCCTTCCGATTTGTTCGATGACTTGGGAATAAAGGCCTTCAAGTGCTCTGGCACACCGGCCGATTGTGTAAAGCTGGCCAAGCACCATGTGCTAAAAGAGAAAAACCCCGACCTGGTGGTTAGTGGTATCAATCATGGAAGCAATTTGGCTGTGAGTGTATTGTACTCCGGCACGATGTCGGCTGCTATTGAAGGAGCTATAGAAGGCTACCCTTCCATAGGCTATTCACTGGCCGATTTTAGCCATAATGCCGATTTTTCGCACACACGAGACTATGTAAAGAAGATAGCCCAAGAGGTACTTTCCAAAGGCCTGGCCAAAGGAGTAGCTCTTAATGTAAACTTTCCTCCCAAACAGAATCAGCGTATTCAGGGCATAAAAATTTGCCGACAGGCCAAGGCCCACTGGGAAGAAGAGTTCGATCATAGAAAAGACCCATACGGACGTCCGTACTTCTGGCTGGCCGGAAACTTTGTGAATAATGACAAAGGGGAAGATACCGATGTGTGGGCCGTAGACCACAACTACGTGGCGGTGGTGCCTTGCCAATACGATATGACGGCCCATCATAGCATTGCCCAAATCAATGACGATTGGGATATTTAGACCATCAAGAGTTACTGGTTTTGCACTGCGGCTTTAGTTGAGATGGTGCTGCTTAAAAGGTTTGGGCTTTAGGCTTTTCGATGAAAATACCAGGGCCTGAATGACGATACCAAGAAAAATAATAATGCCCATTTCCAGTTGAGATGAGGTTAAACTGCCCAGAATAAGGCTTTCAGACTGATCGTATAGCGAAGCCCCCTCATCGGTCTGAATGGTGGAAAGCGCATTGAGGTGCTCTATGGCTTCCTGATTCATTGCTGTTTTTTCAAGACTGGCATCATGCTGATCGAACCGGGCCAAAGTAGCTTTTAGTGCTTCAAAGTGTTCTTTCTCTTCCGGAGTCAGGTAGGTTTTGGCATAGAGACTAAGCAGTTGCTGTCTTTCTTGTTTCAGGTCGTTCAACTGGGCGGTGAGTTGCTCACTGCTACCCAACAGACAATCGTTTTGCTGTTGTAGGTTGTTGTAGAGTTTAAAAATATAGCTTTCAACCAACAGCCGGTCCTGATAGATAGAAGAAATAGATTCTTCAAGTTTTTTGAATCTTCTTCTTTCCGAAAGGTTGTTAAAAAGTATTAGGGCCATAATTGCAGCCAGAATACCTGCAGCCGTTAGCTTTTGTTGAATGCCGTATGTCCACTTCATAAGTTTAGTCTTTATATAAGTCGTCAATTTCTATTTTAGTCATTCGCATCAGGGCTTTTTGCGTTCGGGGAGCTGTTTTTGGATCGGTCATTAACCGCCCCAAAACGGATGGTATAATCTGCCATGATAATCCGAATTTATCTGTAAGCCAGCCGCAACGTCCCGGGTTGCCCCCTTCGCTTAGTTTTGCCCAATAGTGATCTATTTCTTGCTGGTTGGCACACTCCACTACCAACGAAACAGCAGGGTTGAGATGGTAGGTTGGGCCTCCATTCATGGCCATGTACTGCTGGCCATTGAGCCTGAATAACGCCATAAAACCATTGCCTCCGAGGTGTTCGGAGTGTTCGAACAAACTGCAATAGAACTCAGCGGCCTGTTGGGCTTCGTTGTTGTACCATAAGCATGTATACGGTCCGTTCATGGCTGCCGAACTATGTTTTTTCTTTACGGTATAAGGGTTTCCTGACACAGTGAGACCAGACAAAAAATGTATGACTTAAGTTGAGATAAAAAAAGGAATAATAAAAGTCTTCTGTGATTGGAAGAGTATGATTGAAATGACCGGCAGGTAGCTATTTGCTATTTCAACAATAGATCATACGTGTTGTTTTTATGAGCAACAAAGCCAAGCCTTTTATACAATTTAAGGGCTCTAGTATTGGTGGGAGTCACTTCGAGCTGGAGAGCTACTGCCTGAGCAAAGCGTGATTGAACCAGATAATCAATAAAACGGGAGGCTATTCCCCGTGAGCGGTAGTGAGACTCAATAAACAGCTCATCGATGGCAAGGATATTACCTCCAAACTCATTGCTCCAGAAGTTTATAAGAATGGCATAACCTATAAGTTTTCCGTCTTGCTCCATAACCATAATGGTGCCTCTTTGGGGCTCGCTGGCAAGCATGGAAAACGTTCTTTGAATTTTTTCTGCTGTTACCGAATGAGACCCTTCGTCTTCCCGGTAAAGCTTGATTATCATCGCTAATATGGAAGAATAATCTTTCTGCGCGAAAGGTCTGAAAACCGTTTTCATCTTATTCGTTTTTTGTGGGTTACTGAAGCAAACGACATAAAATGATCTGCAGACAAGGGATGTAGTAGAAATGGTCATGTGAATGTCAATATCGAACGACCAACGCATTGTTCCGGCCTCTAAGAGGACAAGAGCAGGCATGGCAAGTAGAAGAGCAGCATAGTGATAATCCGTCAGCCGTGAACAATAGGTTTACAGGTTCAGAGAGTCATTTATTTAGCGAAAGGTATGGTGCTATTCATTGGCTAGATGAAAGACTTCCATTCACCCGATTCGGCAATTTGTTTTATTACATGATTCCGTTTTTTCAATAAGTTGGTCATGTAAGCTCTGAGAAAGAGTATGTTGGCTAATTTTCCTATTACTCCCAAAGGTGACTGGAACTCAAAGATATCGGTCATTAAGGTGTTATTTTCTATTCGTTCAAAAATGTGCTGGTGCTCGAAACTCCGAAAGATTCCTTTTTGCATGACATCGATAAACTGATGAGGTCTTTCTAAGTGAGTAATTTTAACGGTTAGTGTTTGGTAAATTCCAAGGTGTCTTGCCCTCCAGGTCACAGTTTCGCCTAATTCAATGAGGCCGGTGGTTCTTCCACGTATTGCTGTTTCATTAGTATGTCGGGTTGAAAGAATATGTATATCAATGCTTCTGCTAAGGTCAAAAACCCTTTCGATTGGGGCCTTAACCAAAGTCTTAATGGTTATTATGGGCATTTCGGATGGGTTGGCAATTAGTCATCATTGCATCTATCAACTGTTAATCCTAAAACCACCTTTGTCCCTCTCTTTTGGGCACCGGGTCGTAGCCATGGCCTCCCCAGGGGTGGCAACGACTAAACCTTCTCAGGCCCATCCAGGAACCTCTGAGAGGCCCCCATTCTTTAATGGCCTGAACCGTGTAAGAGGAGCAGGTGGGGGAGTAGCGGCAATTGGCTCCCAACATGGGAGAAATGGCATACTGGTAAACTTTTACCGGAAAAATGAAAATAGCGATTAGCAATTTGCGCACGCTGAAAGATACGGGCTGTGCTTAGATATAGCAACAATTGCTAAGTAGTTTACGCGATAGTATTGGTGCCAATCAGAGCGGAATTGTAAAGAAAAACGTACTGCCTTTTTCAAGTTCAGATTCTACCCATATGGTACCTCCATGAAGCTCGGCTATCTTCTGGCAATGGGCCAAGCCTATACCCGTTCCCTGGTAGTCATCGTAGCTGTGAAGCCTGTGAAAGATTTTGAAAATATTGGTTTTGCTTTCCTTATCGATACCAATGCCATTGTCTTTGACCCCAAATTTCCAGAAAGTGTCAACCAACTGAGCAGAAATCTCAATGGTTGGGGGAATATCCGCTTTATGAAATTTGAGCGCATTAGAAATGAGGTTTTGAAACAACAATCTTAGCTCGGTTCGGTAACACTGTATCACGGGTAGTTTCCCTATAATTATCTTGGCTTGTGCTTCTTCAATGGCCAGTGACAGATCGTTTGTTACCGCTTCCACCAATTCTTGGCAGTCGGCAGTAACGAGCGTGCGGTCTATACCTATTTGGCTATAGTCCAGCAGATCACTAATGAGCTTGCTCATTCGGTTTACGCTGCTGTTCATGAGGTCTATGAGGGTTTCTCCTTCCTCATTGAAGGAGCCGCCATGTTTCTTTTGCAGTAAGTTGCACACACTGCTCATGGTGCGGAGGGGTTCCTTGAGGTCGTGGCCGGCCACATAGGCAAAGTTTTCCAGTTCCTTATTCTTGTCCAGCAACTGCTGATTAAATTCTGCAAGCTTCTTCTCGTCAGCCTTTTGCTTAGTCACATCCTGGCAGGTGCCTATCATTTCTATAACCTCACCCCTGGCATTGGTAAACACCTTACCCACCAGATGAATAATTTTAATCTGGCCCTGGCCGGTTTTTATTCGATGAAAGAAATCATAGAATTTTTTATCCCGGATTATACGCTCAACCTGTTCAGTCACATACTCCTTATCTTCCTCATATACATAGCTAAAGTAAGTGGCGTATGTAAGATCTTCTTCTCTACTTTGATGGAAAAGGGTATAAAGATTGTCGGACCAGATAACCTCATTGGTCACAGTATCCCATTGCCAGTGACCAACCTGAGTCAGCTCTTCCGCAAGCCCCAGTAGTTCATTCTTTTTCACCAGTTCGGCCTCGGTTTTATGGCGCTCCGTGATATCCAGTATAATTACTGAAACAAAAGTGCCTTGCTCAGTTTGAAAGGGAGAGAGACCAATTTCCATAGGAAACTCTTCTCCGCTTTTTCTTAAGCCTACGGCAGGCACTCCATTGCCCACTGTGTAGGGAGTAGGTTTTTTGTAATACTCCACTCTTTTTTCAGCATTCATACTGGTGAAGTAGTCTGGCACAAGCATGCTTGCTTTCTTACCCCTAAGCTCACTGGGCTTATAGCCAAAGGTGGACTCTATTCGGTGATTGGCGAATACAATTTCGCCCTCAGTGTTTACTATGAGTAAGTTATTGGGGAGTTCTTCTACAACGGATGGGGCAATTTTATTCATGAAATCATCTGTAGCCATACCTTTCGTTTATTGTTAAGCTGTTGAATTATAGCTTAATATATGTCTGTTGAGGCTGCTTGAGCCTTGGCTTCTGGGTGAGGGGTGAGGATTAAGTTGGGAGGCCTTAAAACAGACCACTGGAAGTCATTCCTTGCCGCTTAATCCATAAATTAATCTCACAATATACGAAAATCAATGGAAATAGCCTCGTGAATCTAGGGATAACCGAGGTTTAAATAATAAGTGAACAAGCATGGTTTAGGAGGAGAACCTTTTATGCTCAACCCAAGTTGGGGTAGGCATGACTCACTAAATCCATTCAATTCCTTATCTTACAGAGAACATCCACTTAAACCTATGAATAAGCTATTTTTTTGTATTGCACTTATCTTTTCAGTATTGGAGGTTGCCGCACAGTCGGCCGATCAATACTTTCAACCTTTAAAATATAGAAACATTGGACCCTTTAGAGGGGGGAGGTCAGTTAATGCCATGGGAGTTGTGGGCAACCCCACCACCTATTATATGGGTACTACGGGCGGTGGTCTTTGGAAAACGGAGGATGCAGGTCAGCGCTGGTTTAATATTTCCGATGGCTTTTTTAAGACGGGCTCCGTGGGGGCAATAGCCGTTTCAGAGGCTCAACCCAATATTATTTATGTGGGCATGGGTGAACATGCTCCAAGAGGGGTGATGACCAGCTATGGCGATGGTGTTTATAAATCAACCGATTCTGGCAAAACCTGGGAACATATGGGCCTGGAGGCCACTCAGCATATTGCAAGAATTGTGGTACACCCTTCCAATCCCGACATAGTTTGGGTGGCCGCTCAGGGAGCCTTGCACGGCCCCAATAAGGAAAGAGGTATTTACAAGTCGGTCGATGGTGGAAAGACCTGGAAGCAGGTGCTTTTTGTCAATGAATCGACAGGCTGCAGTGAACTTTCTTTGGATGTGAATGCCCCTAATACGCTTTATGCTACCATGTGGGAACACGAACGGAAACCATGGAAGGTGATCAGCGGAGGAGAAGGTAGCGGAGTATATAAAAGTATGGATGGTGGTGAGTCTTGGTTCAAGATAGAAAAAGGCCTGCCCAATGAACTTGGTAAAATGGCCATAGCGGTGAGCAGGGCTAACTCTGATAAGGTGTATGCACTCATTGAGAGCGATTCTAACAAAGATCTTGGTGGCTTGTTTGTGTCTAACAATGCCGGCAAAAGTTGGAGCCGTGTAAGTGACGACAACCGGCTTACGCAAAGGGCTTGGTATTACACGGAAGTGTTTACCGACCCAAACGATGAACATACGGTATATGTGCTCAGTGCTCCTGCCTTAAAGTCTATTGATGGTGGTAAAACCTGGCAAAGAATTACCGGCACACACGGAGACTATCATGATTTATGGATTAACCCAAACAACTCCAAAAACATGGTTATTGCCAACGATGGAGGTGCAGCCATTAGCTTTGATGGGGGTGAGCACTGGTCTACCCAGTCGAATATGCCTACGGCACAGTTTTACAGGATTAACGTAGATAACCTCTTTCCTTATAACATATATGGTGGTCAGCAGGATAACAGCTCTGTGAAGATTGCCAGCATGGCTTTGGGATCCGGAAGTATTGGAGAGAGAAACTGGTGGCCATCGGCCGGTGGAGAAAGCGCCTTTTTGGCTTTCGATCCGGATAACCCTCGTTACGTTATGGGCGGAAGCTACCTGGGCACAATAGAACTAATGGATATGGAGTCTAACGGAAGTACCAATGTGATGGAGGCACCCATTCAGTATTTGGGAAAGGCAGCCCGAGACATGAAGTACCTCTTTAACTGGAACGCGCCCATTATTTGGTCTAAACATGAACCGGGAACCTTCTACCATGCTGCCCAAAAAGTATTGAGAACCAGAGATAAAGGAATAACCTGGGAAGAAATATCGCCCGATCTCACCAGGAATATCGATGAAAAGCAAGGTAACGGTGGAGGACCATATACCAACGAGGCGGTTGGAGCAGAAAACTATGGCACCATTGCCTACCTTATGGAGTCGCCTCATGAAGCCGGAGTTTTCTGGACGGGCAGTGACGATGGGTTGGTGCACCTGACCCGCGACAACGGAAAAACCTGGCAAAACGTGACCCCTAAGGGCTTGCAAGAGTGCCTGGTTAACGCCATTGAAGTGTCTCCTCACGATCCGGCTACGGCCTATATTGCCACCACCCGATACAAGTTCAATGATAAGACCCCTGCCATTTACAAAACCACCAATTATGGCCAAAGCTGGACCAATATAAGCGAAGGAATTCCTTATGGAGCCTTCACACGGGTGGTTAGGGGAGATAAGAAGAGAAAAGATTTGCTCTATGCCGGAACAGAAACCGGTATCTATATCTCCTGGAATGGTGGTAAAAAATGGGAGCCTTTTCAACTCAATATGCCCGTTACACCTATTAATGACCTTATGGTTCACCAGGACGACCTCATTGTGGCCACCTCGGGCCGATCGTTTTGGATATTGGATGATTTGAGCCTGCTTGCACAGTACGAGAATAAGCCGGGGGTAAAGCTATATGAACCGGCCGAAACTGTATACGGAAGTTGGAGCAGTCCGCTGAACGGAAATAGTGCTGATGGTACCAGCGATTTTGCCGGTGTAAATCCGGCCAGTGGTATGGTCATATACTATGAGTTACCTAAAGGGTTTTCGGGCGATGTGGAGTTGGAGATTGCCGATGCCAATGGGCGCCTGATACGGAGGCTGAGCTCCAAAGAACAGAAAGATTTTGTAGCGTACGATGGTGGGCCTTCACGTGCTCCAAGACTCAGTGCCAATGAGGGGTTAAACCGATTTGTTTGGGATACCCGACACCCCATTATGCCCGGAGTTACGCATGTGTATATTGAGGGTAGTTATAATGGGCATAAGGTGGCTCCCGGTGAATATCAGCTTAGGCTGAAGGCGGCTGACCAAACACTCACAACCAAAGCCACCATTGTAGCTAATCCGTTGTACGATGTAAGTAATGACGACTACATGGCTTACGATGCCATAATGTCGGAGATGGAGGCTAATCTAACACAAATGCACCGAACGGTTAATCAGCTCTACAAAGTCCGTCATCAGCTCAAGACCATCACTGAAATCCTGGAAGGAGACTTGAAGGAGGAAAGCGAGGCACTAATTGAGGCGCTCACAGCCTGGGACAATGATATGGTTCAGCGTATGTCTAAGGCCTATGACGATGTGGAGAACTTTCCAAACAAATTTACGGCAGAGTACTTGTTCTTAATTAATCAGGCTGAGAGCAGTATTCCTAAAGTTACGCAGGCTGTTCGCGACCGCAAGGCGGAGCTGGATGCTCAATGGAAGAGGTATGAAGCCCAGGCCCGGGAGTGGATGAATAGTACCATACCCAGCTTCAATGAGAAATTGTGGAATGCAGGCATTGGCGCCATACGTCTCGGAAAATAAACGTGTTTTTCTGGGTTGAACCAGAGCACCCGGCCTGGTCGCTACAAATAGAGGTGGCTGAGCAGATAGATAGCTAAGTCAAACGGCTCTGAACTTTAAAGTGACTAAAAGTGCAGAGCCGTTTTCTGTGTATAAAGCTTATTTCTTTTCGAAGTCTTTATAAAGCAAACTGGCCTGAATGCCATTGTTGTTTTGGTATTTGCCGTTTTGGTAGGTGTCGTAGTCGCCTTCAATGGTGTGGTAAAATATCTGGCAAATATCTACTCCCGCATAAATGCGAATAGGCTGCACACAGAAAATTTCCAGTGTCCAGAACCCGTTAAAACCAACGTCCCCAAAGCCTGCGGTTACGTGAATGAACAAACCAAGGCGGCCAATGGAACTTCTCCCTTCCAGCATTGGAACAAACTTGGAAGTTTCTGTTTTTTCAACCGTGCGCCCCAGATAGAGTTTACCTGTTTCCAGGAGCAAACCTTCTTCAGGAATGGTAAGGCGTTCCACCGGGTTAGGAGTCTTCATGTCCAACACCGGATTGGTATATACCATAAGCTCATTGTGAAGCTTAAGGTTGTAGCTATTGGGGTTTAGCTGCGACTCATTGAAAGGCTCAATGTTAATGCCTTTGCCAATCTCTCGCTTTATTTCTCTTCCTGAAAGAATCATAGGTTATCACAAATCTATACGTTCATTAGCCAATTGTGCCCAGCCATCTTCGGCAATGATCTAATGCATTTTTCTATCGTTAAGGCCTTGTATATTTTAAGCAGTGTTAGTCTATGGTGTAAGACATTTCACCACCTTTCTCATCTTTGAGCTGAATACCTGCGGCCTTCAAGTCGTCTCTAATTTTGTCAGACAGTGCGTAATTTTTGCTGAATTTAGCTTGCTTTCTTAGTTCTATCAATACCTGCATGGCCCCATCCAACACATTGTTGTTTTGCGCCAGGTCTGTTTCGTTCTTTAGGCCCAACACATCGAATATAATGCCTCTGAAGTGTGTAATTACCCAGTTAAAGATGTCAGCATCTATTTTTGCCAGTTCAGCAGGTTGCTGATAGTAAGTGTTTATTTTGGTGCTTACTTCGAAGAGGTTGGCAATGGCTTTGGCCGTGTTAAAGTCATCACTCAGATCTTTAAAGGCCTGCTCAATGTGCTGTTTTAATTCGTTCGATTTCTGCTCATCTACACTGCCTGTTCCGGCAGAAGGAAGCTTTTCTATGAGCGAAAGGCTGGCCATCAAACGCTTATAGCCTTTCTCCGCAGCTTGTAGAGCTTCATTGGAGAAATCGAGTGTGCTGGCATAGTGCGACATGAGCATAAAGAAGCGCACGGTCATGGCCGAGTAGCCTCTTTCCAGCAGCTTGTGGTTGCCTGTGAGGAGCTGCTCAGGGGTAAATCCATTGCCTTCAGATTTGGCCATCTTACGGCCATTCACAGTCAGCATGTTGCCATGTACCCAATAATTGGCGCCCCCCTTGTGGCAGCAGCCTTTGTTTTGGGCAATTTCGGCTTCATGATGGGGGAATTTCAGATCCATGCCACCACCATGAATGTCAAATTGTTCACCTAAGTATTTGGTGCTCATTACGGAGCACTCCAGATGCCAACCGGGAAAGCCAACTCCCCAGGGCGATGGCCATCGCATAAGGTGACCGCCTTCGGCTTTTTTCCAAAGCGCAAAATCGAGCGGGTCGTTTTTCTGATCCTGACCGGTGAGCTCTCTGGTATTGGAGAGCATTTCGTCTATGTTGCGGCCACTCAATTCACCATACTGATGGTCTTTGTTGTATTTTCTAACATCGAAATAGACCGAACCATCTTTTTCGTAGGCATAGCCGTTGGCAATAATTTGCTTAATAAACTCTATTTGCTCCACAATATGGCCGGTGGCCGTTGGCTCAATGGAGGGGGGCAGAGCATTGAATAGGCGCATTACATCGTGAAACCCGTTGGTGTACTTCTGTACAATTTCCATGGGTTCCAGTTCTTCCAGTCGCGCTTTTTTGGCAATCTTATCTTCTCCTTCGTCTGCATCGCCCACCAGGTGGCCCACATCGGTAATATTTCTTACATAACGAACTTTGTAGCCTAGGTAAAGTAAGTACCTAAACATGATGTCGAAAGACACAAAGGTTCTCACATTGCCCAAGTGTACATCGCTATACACGGTAGGGCCGCACACATACATGCCTACGCGGCCTTCATGTATGGGTTTGAAAACTTCCTTTTGTTTGTTTAGAGAATTGTAAATACTTACCGGATACTGTTCGTATAGGCTCATTTCAACGGGTTGTTGATGTAAGTCAGAAATTCTTTTTTAGTTGTTTCTTCATTGAACTTGCCACCATACTCTACCGTAACGGTGCTGGAAGACTGGTCAGAGGCTCCACGAGAGCTCACACACATGTGTTCGGCATCTATATACACGGCTACGTCTTCAGTGCCGAGGCTTTGTTGCATTTCGTTGAGAATCTGTAGGGCCAATCGCTCCTGAACCTGCGGTCTTCGGGCATAATAGTCTACAATACGGTTGATCTTAGAAAGACCAATTACCTTATCGTTGGGTATGTAGGCCACATGTGCTTTTCCCACTATAGGTAAAAAGTGGTGTTCGCAGTTGCTGTAGAGTGTAATATTCTTTTCTACCAGCATTTGGTTGTACTGGTATTTGTTCTCAAAGGTAGACATGGAAGGTTTGTGCTTCTCATTCAGTCCTTTGAAAAGCTCATTCACATAAAGTTTGGCTACCCGTTTTGGAGTACCTCGCAGGCTGTCATCGGTTAGGTCGAGGCCAAGAGTATGCATAATCTTCTCGAAGTAGCCCTGAATCAGCTCTATTTTCTCAGCATCTGTCAGGTCAAAAGCATCTTCCCGCAGGGGGGTAGCTATCGATGTCATCACATGGTCATTTCCCAGCTCCTCAATTTCCTTCAAAAGCTCCTCAGACGACTTGTTCGAATTTTTTTCCATTCAATTGATTTCTTGCGTTAACACTTCTACTCGCCAACTGCGAAAAAGTTGGGCAAAAGTACGATTAATTCCTATGGTATTAAAATTGGTCTTAGATAACTATTCAATGCTATAAATGATTCATTATTTACCCCTGAAGCAGATAATTATTTATAAATAGTTGCTTGTTTAATAGCCGCTTTGAAAGGGCTAAGTCATTGTTGGTCTGAGTATTGAATAGTTGGCCTCTTAGAATCTGGGTTTTTGGATGGTTTTGGTAAGATGGCCGGCATGAAACATTCGGGCCGTTTTAGCGCTTTACTATGCTAAAACACTCCAACCATTCATAAGGACGGGTGGGGGCAATTCGAGAAAAAAAGCTTACTTGAGAAACTGAACGAGTAGCATTTTTTATCTCGACCTAAAATACCTCTATGTATATTTGGGTGAAAAGGAAGTGACCAGCCAAAAGCAAACGGCAATTTTTAAGCATATTAACTGTTAATTGACCTAGATGAATGCATATAACCTGATCATAGTTTTAGCCTGCGTAATTATTTTTTCGCATGTTTTTAATTTCATTTCTAAGCGTACCAATATACCGAGTGTAATCCTGCTCATTTTATTGGGTATTGCAGGCAAGTACGCCATGGACTACTATAACTTCAATCAAGATAAGCTCATATTCGGCACTCTTGAGGTGTTGGGTATTGTGGGGCTCATAATGATTGTATTGGAGGCGGCTATAGACTTAAAACTAACTCGTGAAAAATGGCCAATTATCTGGAAATCTTTTACGGTAGCGCTCATTTCGCTGGTAGTTTGTGCTTTTGGTATTTCATTCATTATCAATCAGGTTTTTAGAGAAGATCCCATTATTTCGTTGGTATATGCAGTGCCGCTTTCCATTATGAGCAGTGCTATTGTAATTCCTTCCGTGACACGGCTTGCAAAAGACAAAAAGGAGTTCATGATATATGAGAGCACCTTTTCCGATATACTGGGCATTATGTTTTTCTACTTTTTGGTAGAAAATGTGGGAGTAGAGTCTACCAATCAGGTTATCTATAGCATTGTGGGCAATATCATTATTACCATAGTCATTTCGGTGATTGTGAGCTATGCCCTGGTAATGTTGTTTCAGCGCTTGGAGGGCGATGTAAAATTATTCATGCTCATTGCCGTACTCATCTTGCTCTACGCCATAGGCAAGCAACTACACCTTTCATCGCTTGTTATTATTCTGGTATTTGGCCTGTTGCTCAACAACATCAACTTGTTTTTTGTGGGTAAGCTCAAGGAGTTTATCAATGAAAACACGGTAAACAGCATACTCAAAGACCTGCATCTGGTCACACGCGAGTCGGCCTTTGTGGTGCGTACCTTCTTTTTTGTGGTGTTTGGCACTACCATAGACCTCAAGGCCTTGCTCAACCTGGAGGTGTTTGCTGTGGGATTGGGTATTGTGGTTTTCTTTTTTGTGGTTCGCTTTGTTTTCTTGAAGGCCTTCATGTGGAAGAAATCCATATTTCCTGAGTTCTTCATTACCCCTCGGGGGCTAATTACGGTACTCTTGTTTTTTAGCATTCCGGAGGAGTTGACCTCGCTTACTTTCAATGCCGATATTATTCTGATTACCATTATTTGTACCAGTATTGTCATGACCTGGGGACTGATTAAGTTTGGTAAAGAGGGCTTGGAAGAAGGGCAGCCTGCGCCTTTAGAAGACTCCGGTCTGTCGTACTTTTTGCAGCGAATGAGCAATTCTTCGCCTGCATCGGCCAAGGAAGTTGTACTGACTGAACAGGCCGAAGAAGCCGTAGAGGCTACGGAAGTGGAGCCGGAGGCCAATGAAGAAAAAGGAGAAGGGGAAGAGCATAAACCTGATAAGGAAGAGCCCGAAAAGTAATATCAATAGGGGTCCACATCAGCTACTACTTCTACCGATTTAAATTCGTTGGTTTTAAGCAGCTCCAGTTGGGCCTTTTGGATAAGCTGTTTTACAGCCTCCATCTTGTACTTCTTCTCAATTTTCAGGAAAATATCCATCAGGAATTTGTCTCTGATTTTGTTAATGAGCGGTTCTTGCGGCCCCAATACTCTACCGGCTCCAAGGTCTTCTTTTAATAGATTGCTAAGGGTTTGGGCAGCCTGCTGAGTAAGCTTTTTGTCCTTGCTTCTCAGCAATAGGTGTATCATGCGGGTGTAAGGAGGGTAGTGATATTGCTTTCTTTCACGCATTTCTCCGTGATAGAAGGCGTGGTAGTCTCCTTTTTGGATGAGTTCGATAATGTGTTGATCGGGGTTGCGACTCTGAATAACCACCTTACCCTGGGTTTCCCTTCTTCCGGCACGGCCACTTACCTGAGTGACCATCTGAAAGGTGCGCTCAAAAGACCGAAAATCAGGGAAGTGAATCATGCGGTCTACATCGAATACGCCCACAAGGCTGACCTTGTCGAAATCGAGCCCCTTAGAAACCATTTGTGTACCCACCAGAATATCTATTTCACCTTTTTCGAACTCCTGAATAATGTTTTGGTAGGCATATTTGGCTCGGGTAGTTTCCAAATCCATTCGCTGCACACGGGCTTTAGGAAAAATGAGCTTTAGCTCTTCTTCAATTTTTTCGGTACCAATTCCTACGGTATGTATTTTTGTACTGCCACATGCAGGACAAACCAGAGGAACGGCTTGTTTGTGGCCGCAATAGTGACAGTTGAGCTGGTTTTTATACTGATGGTAGGTGAGGCTTACCGCGCAGCGCGTACACTCCGGTATAAACCCGCAGGTTTCGCAGGTGAGGTAGTTAGAGTAACCCCGTCTGTTCTGAAAAATAATGGCCTGTTCTTTTTTTTCAAGCACTTCGGCAATGGCCTCAATGAGTACGGAGCTAAAGTCGCCCACATTGGTTTTTCGCTTACGTTCTTCGGTAAGGTTGGCCACTACTATGTGCGGCAAGCTCGCTTCGTTGTATCGCTCAAAGAGTTCTACCAGTCCATATTTTTTTTGCAGGGCATTGGTATAGGATTCCAATGAGGGAGTAGCCGAGCCAAGCAGTGTTTTGGCACCATGCAAGTGAGCCAGAAAAAGCGCAGCATCTCTGGCGTGATACCTCGGAGCCGGATCGTATTGTTTGTAGCTCGATTCATGGGCTTCGTCTACTACAATCAGCCCCAGATTGTGGAAAGGAAGGAAAATACTGCTCCTAACGCCTACAATAAAATCAAAGCGGCCCTCCATGAGTCCGTACCAAACTTCTACCCGTTCGTTATCAGAGAATTTAGAGTGATACACGCCCATTCGGTCGCCAAAGATCTTTCGAAGTCGCTGTACAATTTGCGCAGTAAGTGCAATTTCCGGCAAGAGGTATAATACCTGCTGGCCGCTTTCCAGTGCTCCTTGAATAAGGTCTATGTATATTTCTGTTTTTCCGCTTCCGGTAATGCCATGAAGCAACACGGTGGGATGCTCTTGAAACTGACTGATGATTTGGTGTCGTGCTTCTTCTTGCTTTTCGCTTAGAACCAGTGGTTTTGGCTCAAAAGCCTGGTCTTCTTCGAAACGAGAAATAATTTGTTCAAACTCTATAAATATCCCGTTTTTGATCAATGTTTTTAAAGAGGAGGCCGATAGACCGTTTTGTTGAAAGTCTGACTTAGGTAGGCCCTGTTGGTTTTTATTTGGTTCCTGAAACACGGGCACTTCGCGCAGATAATAGAGTAGTATATCGGATTGTTTGGGGCTCTTTTCCAACTGCTGAAACAATTCGTCTAATTGATTTTCATGAGCCAGAAAATCGCCATGCAATCGTACTTTCTTAATTTTTCGGGGTTTGTAGCGCTCTTTTACTTCTTCATAAATAATGATGAGTTCCTTTTGAACCAGTGATTTTATGTACTTGTAGGCACTTTTGAGTTCGAGAATATCGGCTGCTTCTCTATAACTCAAGGAGTCTTTATTTTCCAGGGCCGAAAGCAGCAAAACCTCCCGATCGTCTAAAGTCAGATCTGTGTCGTTCCAGTCGTAGTGAGGGTGTAGTTGTATTTTAGATTCGCTGCTCAGTTTTAGTCCTGAAGGAAGGGCGGCATTGAGCACTTCTCCAAAGGTGCAGAGGTAGTAGCTGCTCATCCACTTCATTAGGCTCACTTGCTGTGGAGTAACTATGGGTTCAGCATCGAGTATATCGAGCAGAGGTTTGGCCGAATACACTTCGGGGGCCTTCCGGTGTATGGAGTCTATAATGCCGGTTACTACCTTTTGTCTGCCAAATTGCACAATTACCCGCACTCCGGGCTTCGCCAGTTCCTGAAACTCGACAGGAACTCTGTAGGTGAAAAGCCGGGCAATGGGTATGGGCAGTGCCACATCGGCAAAGTAGGTAGTCTCCCCCTCAGGGGCATCGATATTGAGTTGAAGTGACGACAATTGGCTCCTCTAAATCAAGGGTTGAAGATATTAATTATAGCCTAGTGAGCGATGACGTATGGCCGGAATGTGGCGGAAAATCTCGACAATGTGTGTGAACCACCTATTGCGATGCATTCTTTGATGCCTGTTGCATTTGTGCGAAAACATCTTCTACGTTGTTTACCGGCAGCTGGCAGGTTTTGTTGTAGCATACAAAGTAAGTGGTTGCAGAATTAATCATTTCTCTACCTTTTAGGAGGGCCAGGCCAGATTTGGCTTGTGGTTTTTTGCCGGCTATCACCTTATTGGGTTCGTATTGTTGATGCAGGGCTTGCACCTGGGCTAGGTTGTTGGTCACCATTACTACCTCTGCTGTAGGGTAAGCGTGCAGGGCATACAAGGTGGCCCACTGAGCCAAATCTTGTGGAGCCAACATTAGCACCCTATTCATGCGATCTATCATGTCGCGAGCAGCTTCAGTATATTCTTCATGACTCAACAAGTGCCCGAGTGTTTTCAGGTTGGTGGCCATTAGGGCATTGGAAGAGGGAATTACATTGTCGAATATTTCTTTTTTGCGTGCAATAAGCTCTTCGGCCCTGTTAGAGGTATAAAAAAACAACCCTTCTTTCTCATCATAAAATTCTGAGAGGGTGATGCTCGTAAGGGTGTTGGCAAGCATGAGCCAGTGTTCGTCAAAGCTTACCTGATAAAGTTTGGCCATGCCTTCAATCACGGCTGCGTAGTCTTCCAGATATCCGTTTATGCCGGCTTTTCCATTCTTGTAATTTCGGAACAGTCGCTTGCCATCGTCCATCATTTTTTGCTCAATGAACTGGGCGTTTTTGAGGGCTAGCAATAGAAACTTTTCTTCACCAAAGGTGGCGTAGGCATCGCAAAGCCCCGATAGCATGAGGCCATTCCAACCGCTGAGAATTTTATCGTCCAGTCCGGGTTTTACCCGTTCGTTTCTGGCATTGAGCAGTTTTCGGTTGGCTATGCGCACAATATCCTTCAACTCGTCAATATCCAGTCCGTGGGTTTTGGCAAAGTCTTCGTCAGATGTTGCACGAAACGGAATGTTTTTACCGGGTTCCCAGTTGCCAGCAGTCAGGTTATAGTAGTCAATCATGAGTTCGGCATCCATCTGGAGCAGGTCATAGAACTCTTCGATTGTCCATAAGTAAAACTTGCCTTCTTCTCCTTCGCTGTCGGCATCCAGTGCGGCATAAAAGCCTCCTTCTTCCGAAGTCATTTCTCTTTCGAGCCAATCGATGGTTTGAAAAACAACCTCTTTGTACAGTTCTTTTTTAGTGGCCTGATAGGCCTGTGAATAAAGACTTACCAACTGACCATTGTCGTAAAGCATTTTCTCAAAATGTGGAACAAACCAATCCATGTCGGTAGAGTAGCGGGTAAAGCCTCCGCCCACCTGATCGTAAATTCCTCCCCGAGCCATGTGGTCAAGAGTGCGCTCCACATGGGTTAGTGCTTCGGTGTTTTGATTTACGTGAGCCTCTTTGAGCAGAAACTGGTAAACTACGGGCATAGGAAATTTAGGAGCCCGGTTGTTTCCTCCCTTTTGCCGGTCGAAATTTTCAGCAAACTTTTGGTACATCTGGTGGACAGCGGTTTTTGTAAATGCCTGCCCCTGACCAATCAGTCCGTATTTCTCTACTTCGCTACGCGCCAGGGTGTTCATAAAGCCATCGGCCGATTTGGCCAATTCATCATATTGTTGGCTAAAGGCCCTGTGAATTTGTATGCAAAGCTGAGCCCAGCCTTTGGGAGGAAAATAGGTGCCTCCGTAAAATGGTCGCTGGTCGGGCAAGAGAAAGACATTGAGTGGCCATCCGCCCTGCAGCCCCATAGCGTGCACGGCCTCCATGTATACCTGGTCTACATCAGGCCGTTCTTCCCGGTCTACCTTAATGCACACAAAGTGTTCATTCATTATGGAGGCAATGTCTTCGTTTTCAAAGCTTTCCCGCTCCATTACATGGCACCAGTGGCATGCCGAGTAGCCAATACTTACTATAATTGGCTTGTTTTCCGCTTTGGCCTTGTCCAGGGCCTCTTCGCCCCAAGGGTACCAATCAACCGGATTGTGGGCATGCTGAAGCAGGTAAGGAGAGGAGGCTTCTATAAGTCTGTTGGCCATTACTGAATCTGTTTTTTGATTTGTGCTATTTCCTCACCAAGCGAAAGGGTGTGGCTCAATGATTTAAGTTGTTGGAGTGTGTTGTGCAGAAATTTCTGATGTCCTGCCGACTTGGGGTTAAATGGCCGGTGGTTAAGGTTTTGTCTTACTTTTTCCCACTGTTCCATTAGCTCCAGGTCTTTGGGGTGAATGTAGGCCGAAACGAACTTTTGCCAGATATAGTCAATGGCTTGTTCATTGGGATGGATCATGTCTTTTTCATAGAACCGATAATCGCGAAGGTCGTCCATCATGATCTCGTAGGCCGGAAAATAGTGTACATCATCTGCCATTTCGGTAATGTAGTGCGCAGCTAAACGGAGTACCGATTTGCTGGCGGAATTGAAGGGGAGTGTATCTCGTGTGTGCCGCACCGGACTGACCGTGAGCACAAACTCAATAGTGGGGTTGTATTGGTGAATGAGTTCTTTTAGGCTAAAAAATGCCGACACTATTTCTTCTGAGCTAAGTAGTTTTTTTTCGAACTCCTTTTGAGGTGTTTTATGGCAATTGGTCACCAACATGCGGGTCTTTTTTTGCTCATAAACCCAGGCTGTACCCAGGGTTATAAACAGCACACTGGCCTTATTGATTTGCTCATAGACTTTATTCAGGGCATCGTCCATGCGCTTGTGCAGAGTAGCTTTGGTTTTGGCACTGAAGCTCGAATGGAACTTGTAGTTCAGGTAAACGCCATCGCGTTTCAGAGTGGCCTGTTCCAATACTTCGGTACGTTCCAGAGCCAGTTCTAAAAGCTCAAAGATGGAAAGCGGGTTAAAAATTGTGCCCAGCGGATTGACCATAACCTCAAACTTGGCCGCCTCGAGCCGTTGACCGATGGAATCGGAGAAGCAGGAGCCTACGGTAAGAAGCGGTGACGAATAGCCTATTTTGAGCCGGCTTTTTAGTTCTTCAATTTCTGTTCTGAACATGTGCAAAGATAAGGCTTTCCCGTGGCCACTGGTTCCTTGGAACGACCAATTTGAGAGACTTCTTTGGTTGACTACCCGCTACAACAACTCTGTAGCTTAGTTTTTCTTTTAATTATATGGGGTTGAAAATGTGTTGATATTGAGTGAGTTATGAATGCAATCGTTTCACTTCATTTTTTCGATTTTTTTTGCTGTGCCTTCAAATTGTAAGAACATTTGTATGGTAAACTTTTTAGTGATGAGTATTAAAAAGCAGTATCTGAAAACCAAGCCGGTGGCTAATGTCACTTTTCAGTTGCCAGCAGAAGCTGCTGAGGGCGCCAGCAAGGTAAATCTTGTGGGCGAATTCAACGGTTGGGACAAGGCGGCTACTGAAATGAAAAAGCTTAAAACAGGAGACTTTAAGGCTACTGTTAAGCTAGAGACCGGCAAAGAGTACCAGTTTCGTTATCTGATCGATGGCGAAGTTTGGGAAAATGATTGGGAAGCCGATAAGTATGTTCCTAATCAATTGACCTTTGAAGACAATTCGGTAGTAGAGCTATAAGAAAGACATTTAGGACTTTCCATAGGTGAGTTCTCGTTTGAGACGGGCGGTTATTGGAAACAATACCGCCTTTTTTTGTGCCTAACGGTTTGAGTGAGGAAGGTATCCCGAAGGGTAAATACAATACACCTTACGTATGCCCTGGATGGTATTGCTATTAAAGGCTGTAGAGGACTTTGTAAGATAGGATGCACCGTGGGTCTATGGCTTAAGGCTGTCTGCTCGACAGGGATGCGAGTTCCTACGTTGGGGCAAACGCACTTTTGGCGAGCTTTGGATTGAGCGGTGGCTCGTGGGGCTTGTTAATGTGTGGCTCTTTAGCGTTGGCATTACTTTTTTCTTTCCTTATAAATTTGCCTCAAGTCAGAAATTTCCTTTAACTCATCACTGATTTTCACTTTCCAAAATTTCCACCCGTTAACACTCAAATTTACTAATGCCCTTGCTGCACCACTCGGGAATGGATAAAGTTTCTGACTTCCGTCAATATTTAAGTCAATAAAACCGTCCGAATTTATCTTTGCCGTTTTTGTTGGATTAGTATCAGAATATAAAACTGTTCCTTTTTCAATAATTCCTTCGTCTAAAAGCATTTTTAATGTTATTTCAGTCAGGTCATTTGTTTTTGTTTCCATATTCAAATAATTAGATTTCCTTAACTGCAAATCTGATTTTATAAAGATGCAATAAGGTTGATTTTATCGCTTCAAATTGTTCATCAATTCCGAATGCTTCCAAAAGAACTCTTTCAAAATTCACTCTGTCTGTTTGTTCAATTTCTTGTCTTAAAGGCAATCTATTTCTATTGGCAATTGGTTGAAAAGCATTGATAATACTTTGTTTTTGCTCGTCAGATAAAAGCTGGAAATTCAAAAGTTTAAAATCCCGTTCAAATTTTGTTGCTCTCAAATCAAGTGCCCCTAACCCTCTGCCAAAACCAAAACTTTCTATAAAAAACATACTTAAAACGCTATTCAACAAGGCTAGCAATAAAGTTCTATTTTCATCTTGATATGCTTCTTTTAAGGAAAGCCCTATCATTCTCTGGTCAATAAATACACGAGGTGTACATTCAGCAATAAATAAAGACCTATCATAGTTTACATTGGCTACATAGTCAGCCATATTATCACTCTTCATCTCATACCAATAATGATTTGCCCTTCTAAGTGAAGTTGTTAGAGGAATTCCCTCTTTGTTATTTTGGTTTTCAAAACTTCTAATCCATTGCAAGGCACCTGAATGATTAAGTTGCTCCAATTCCTCAATACTTCTTGAGCAACAAAATGCCTCTGCCTCTGCTGAGCAATAAAGTCCAGTTGTGCCTCTTAGGTTTTTCAGAACTGGTTTTATGTATTCAGCTTCAATGCCATGACCAGATGCAGGATAAAACAAAGCATTCCAACCTCTTCTTTCACCACGAGTAAAATTGAAAAACTGATTACAGTCAATTAATTTTTCTGAAACTTCCACAAGCCAATTAAGATTTGCAAAGTAACCGCACCATGGGACACCAATTGTTTCAAAATTAGCTATGTCATTGACTGAATAATTCTGAATATCTACAAATTCATTATCTGTTTCTAACAAAATATTCTCGCTCAATTGTTTCGTATCAGGTATTTCATTGATATTTTCTTTTAGGGTGCAAAATGAAATTGTTCTGTCTTGGTCTATTGGCGTATTTGGGTTTCGCTTTTTCGCAATTAGAAAAGTAGTTACTACGTCTGCATTGTCAAACCATTTTCCTTTCCCAGAAATTACAACGGTTTCAATGTCATAGAAATTCTGAATTAGCTCTAAGAAAATTTCTCCGTAATCAGTTCCCAACCAGGCATTAGAAAGTATCAATCCAATTTTTCCATTTTCAGAAAGTAATTTATGTAAATAGAATGGGATATATGCGAAAATGTCACTTTTTCCGCTGAGAGTTGTTGCGGTTTCTGCTTGTTCGTATATGAAATTGTTTATTTCAGTGATATTCGGGTTTAAAACTTGAATTTCTTTGCTTTTGATAAACGGAAGATTTGATACTACGTAGTCAATAGAAGGCAGCTGTTTAATAATATCATTCCCGTTATTTGGGTCTTTAAAAGTAATGTTTTCTCCGACCTCCAAGTCAATCACGTCTGCTCTGAAAATGTTTAAAACTTTGCCAATATTATTTGGCTTAGCTAGAGTAAGGGTTGATAATTGAATAGGAAAAGAATGCTTGTCGGATGCCCAAATGCTGTTGATTATTTCGTCTTGGTTAAATTCATATTCTTCTTTGAGCAAATATGCTTGGTTGATAATTGTTCCAGTTCCGCAACAAGTATCAATTACAACTCCTTCCTTGTCTTCAACAGTAAGCCTCACTAATAAATCTGCTAATTTTTTAGGTGTGGCAAATTGTCCTGCAACCTTTCGTTTTGCAGATACAATTGAAGATTGGAGTAAATTATGAAGTATTTCGATTTCAATCCCCTCAATATTGATAGATGAAAGGAATTGATTTAACTGGATAATCTGTTTCCAAGCAGAATTTGAAATGAACTCAATTGCAAGGTTATCACTGAAAATATTCCAGAAATTGCAATGCTCAGATATTGATGCAATTATTTCCTTAGCTTGCTCAATTGAAGTTGCATTGTTTATTGATTCTATTGCTCTCGCTTCGTTAAAATGCCTTTTTAGAACATTAGCGAAGATAATCTTAAACACCCAATCAGTTAAAATTACCTTTGAAAGAGTGGGTAGTTTGTTTGAAGCGTCTTTTGTTGCTGTTGGATTGTAGCCATATTCAGTTGCCGAGGATAACCACCAGTTATTTATTTGAGCTTCAAGTCTTGAATTTCTTCTAAAATTTGTTCTTAGGTTTTCCGCTGTCGAGGGTATGTTTTCGAGAATTACATCTATGATCGCATCAACCGCCAATATTTCGGCTGAAACTTCATCTGAAATTTCTCCCGTTTCAAAATAATCGTTTAGGTCCGTAAGTATTGAATGTAGTAATGATTTCCAAAGTGCTTCTTTTGGTTTTACCTCGGTTCGATTGTTAATGTCAATGTCATTCCACGTTCTTAAAATTGAAAATGACTCACCTTGTTTAAAATAAAGAACGGCACTCTTTACATTCCATAGAATAAAGCTGTTCCTTTGTAGAATATTGGCTTTCTTGATTGCATTGCTAATTAACTCAGAATCATTAATAGGCGTGTCGGGCATTTTCAATTCCCAACCTTGTAAAATGATGTTTTTAGCTTGGTCTTTGAAAATCAATACATCTGGAAATAGACTCGACTTTTCACTGCTAATAGTGCTTTCACCTCCTGCGCCTTTAAAGTGCCAACTTTTATTTGCAAGATGCAAATTGATTTCACTTATTATATCAATTGCCCAACTTCTTTCATTGTATGTCACTTTTGCCATTTTGGTAATACAATTAATAAATTACTGGACTTGCTTTTGCTTTTCCGTTTTTGTAATTAAGTGTATGATATTTTGCGATTGGTTCATTAAACAATCTTAAAGTTGATTCTTCAATTTCTTTTCTTTTCAGTGTTTCCTGAATTCTATCGGTGCAAATTTTTATGTAATCAACTGGTTTAACCTTATGGAGTAAAACATCTTCATTTTTTTCAATTCCTATAAATTGTCTGTTTTCCAATATTGCAGAAAGCAAGAAACTACCGCTACCACAGGCATTATCAAGAACTATGTCACCAGGGTTGGTAAAAGTCTTAATTAGGTATCTACCTAATTCAATTGGCTTTTGAGTTGGGTGTAAAACTGGACCTTCGGATTCTGCAGTCTTCACATACACAAAATCGTCTATCGGTTGTTCTTCATATGCAATAACGTCAGTTGGGTATCTTTCTCCATTGCTCTTTACATGGTTGGATTTAAAGTCTCCATAACTCCCAGTAAGTTGATTTTTTCTATATCCTTTGTCATATGCTTCACCATTGGTCATTTGAGGATTGTATGATGGTTGCTTTTTGTAGAAAAGACAAATATCTTCGTGTTTGCGAAGTGGCTGCTTTTTTGCATTTAGGAAGTTTGTTGATTTAGATTTTATCCATACGATTTTGTATTTGAATAATTTCTCGTTACTCATAATCAATTTCGCTGTAAAAAGCCCTTGTGCTGTTAAGGCAATGGCTCCATCATCTTTGATGATTCTTTCATAATGACTCCAAAGTTGGTCTAAGTCAATTACTGAATCCCATTTATTCTGAGTTGTCCCATAAGGCAAATCACAAAGTATCATATCAATTGACTTGCTTGGAATGTTTTTCATAACTTCCAAGCAGTCACCTTGGATTACCTTGTTTAAATATTTTTCAATTGATTTAGCCATTTCTTAAAATTTTAAATTTCCTTGTTTAACCTTTGACACTCTGTAGTATTTCGCTTTTTCCTCTGCCATGGTCAATAATTCTGTTGAGTCGGAAACTCGATAAATCATTTCAGCAATTTTTTCGCTGTAAAATTCTTTTTCAAGTTTTTTAATGTCCAATTTGAAAACCTTTGCAAGTTTTGGGAGTATTTCCTCTGGAACATTGCGTTTATGGTTCTCAATTTTGGAAAGTGTTGATTGGTCAATATCAAGTGCAGCAGCAAGTTTTGTTAGTGTCAAACCGTGCTGAACCCGCAAATTGTGAATGTATTCTCCGAGTTTTTCTTTCATCGCCTTGAAGTTTTTGCCTTGACAATTTTGTCAAAAATACAAAATGTTTTCACTTAACTATACTTTCATATAATCTCATTGAGGTTGAATATTGATTTGTGATCCAGGACAATTCAAGCTCTTTTGGCTATCAACGTTGGCAAAACCAAATGCGATGTATGTTAGTTTGGCTTTTTCAGTATGTGCCAACGTTGCCTAACGCTCATAGGGGCGAGCGACAGCCAACCCATAGTGCGCTCAAGGCACCTTTAAGTTTTTTGAAAAGCACAGAGATTCTAATAGATTGAGTGTGTTTTTCTTCTATGAATAAAGTGGATTAAAGGGAGATTTGCAAGAAGAGAAGGCTGACTAAATCTTCTATAGGAGGCTTTAGTTCATTCTCTCGATCGGTTTTATCCATTACTTCTGTTTGCTACAAGCAGACTTTAGGATGGTGCGATTAAATGAAACCCGCCTTCCTTTAAAAAGGCGGATTGGTTTTCGGAAGTCCAAGCTTCAGCTCTCGAATTATCTGATTTTCAGCAGAAATTTTAATCTTATCGGGCCACCTGCTGTTTTATGTAGCTTAGGTCTATGTTGATTTCCCGGGCTATTTCTTCCAGCGTGTCCATCAGGCCATTGTCATTCTCGGCAATCGGTCTGTTTTTTGCGTAGATCGATCTGCTCAATTCGAACACACTGTTTTGCAGGTTTACCAAAATGGGGTTTAGCTTCACCTTTTTATATAGCCGAATGGTGGCCAAAATGTCTTTAAGAATTTGTTGATTGGAAAGATCGAACAAAAACTCGGTGAACATTTCGTAGAGTTTATCATTGAGCCGGGCATTCAGCAGGTCTTCGTTCAGTTTTATATTCCACTTGAGCACTTCGTCACACAGTTCGTCCATTTTTTGAATGCTGAAATGGCCGTTGCTAAGCAGGTCTTTGAACTCAATATTAATTACGTCTTCAATATTCTGTTTGAGGGTTGGCGGAATTTGAAGGTTTTCTACCTTCATTACATTCAGAATGTTGTAGTTGCGATCGTAGATTTTTCTATAACTATCATAGGCCAGTTCTTCGCTTTGGGCCAGGTATTGATTCACGAGTTTCATTTGCTCGTCTTTGAACATACCAAAGAAGGAGAAGGTGTGGGTTTTAAAGCTGGCTTTGATAATGTCTACCACCGAGGCTACGTTGCTGCGTTCGAAAGCTGCATTGAGGGCATCGGAGATAGGAACAAATTCTTCGGTAGAGAGTCTTCTGGAAGTGCCACCTATGAGGTGGTGTTGCCCCAGGTAGAGCACCACAAAGCTAAATTCCTTCTTGGAGGTGGTTACCTTAGATTTCACCTGAGTGGTGCCGTAGGCGAGTTTTTGCATTCCTGCACTTTTGCGCTCAAAGAATATGCTGTTGCAGTCGTAATTGAGCACTGTAAGGCTTTGAGGATAGTCTGCAAAAAGAGAGGCTACCGCATAGTGCATCCCTACCTGTGTAAGGGAGAGTTGGTAAGGTTTTATGTGTTTCAGGTAAATGTCTTTTCCCGTTCCCTGGCCCGGTACGTTGCTTTCGGCTTTGGCAAGGTCTTCCAGTAGTTGATCTTCAAACCTTACCTCCGACTCGCTTTCGCCCAACTGAATGGCACGACAGGCATATTGCAGTATCTGCAAGGTTTCAATACCTGAAATATCGTTGAAGAACCAACCACAACTGGTATACATGAGCATGGCATTGCGCTGCATTTCCAACATGCGCATGGTGTGTGTGCGCTCTTCATCGGTTAGTTTACGACCTACATGCCGTTTCAAAAATTTGTTTAGGTTGGGTTTAGACCTATCGAGAATTACTTCGATGTACTCATTGCGCATGGCCCAGGGATCTTGAACCAGATTGCTTAATCCGTTTTCGAAAATAGCGATCATGGTTTGGCGGGCATTGTCCAGTGCCTGACGCAATGGTTCTCGCCACTTCTGATGCCAGTGTTCTTCGCCACCGGTATGGCAGCCGCAATTAGATCGCCAGCGTTCTACTCCATGTACACAACTCCAGGAGCTGTTTTCATGAATTTGAACTTCATGTTCGGGCTCAAACATAGCCAGGTATTGGGCATAATTGGTCAGCTGAGTCAGTTGGTTTTCTTCGATATATCGAAGACAGTAGGCCAAGGCCATGTCTCCATTTTTGTGGTGGTGGCCATAGCTTTCTCCATCGGTGGCTATGTGTACCAATTCACGCTTCTGGCCTCTATAGCCTTCCATAAGGTCTTGGGCAAAGGCTTTTCCGTTGCCTAAAACTCCCTTGAAAGCTACATTCTGAGACCTGGAGCCATCGTAAAAATAGAGTGCTATGCGCTCACCGTTGGGCAGTTTATACCAATAATGTTGGTTAGGGTCAATGCCTTCTGTCCAGTTGTCTTCTCCAATTTTTCTAAAACGGGCGGCTTGTCTGGGTGCGAGAAGAGTAAATTTTATGCCCTGGGCAGCCATTATGCTCAATGTTTCTGTGTCAACAGCGGCTTCGCCCAACCACATGCCTTCCGGGTTTCTCCCAAAGCGTTTTTTAAAGTCTGCAATGCCCCAAATAATTTGGGTTTCCTTGTCGCGCCTGTTGGCCAAAGGCATAATCATATGGTTGTATACCTGCGCCATGGCCGAACCATGGCCACCAAAGTTTTTCTGACTTTGCTTATCGGAATCGAGTATGGCCTGGTAGGTAACGGGGGCGTGTTGCTCCATCCAGGAGAGCAATGTTGGTCCAAAGTTGAAACTGATTTTGGAGTAGTTGTTGACTATATCTATAATCTTTCCCTCGTCATTGAGCACTCTGGAAAAGGCATTGGGGTAGTAGCACTCTCTGGTAATGCGCTCGTTCCAATCGTGGTAAGGGAAAGCACTGGGTTGAATTTCAATTTTTTCGAGCCAGGCATTTTCTCTTGGGGGCTGATAGAAATGCCCGTGAATACATAAATATTTTTCCATGTAGCAGACCTACTTCTTCTTGTTGATTTTCTTAGTGCCCTTTGTGGGCACTTGCTTTAAAATAATGACCGAAAGCGGAGGTAAGGTAAGCTCCAGCGAGTTTGGTCTTCCATGGTGAGGGTGTGCTTCAGAAACCAGTTCTCCGGCATTGGAAACTCCGCTACCCCAGTAGTCTTTGCTGTCGGAGTTGAAGATTTCCTGCCAGGTGCCGCCATTTATGCCAATGCGGTAGCCGGTTCTTACCACGGGGGTAAAGTTACAGACTACGGCCAGGTTATCAGATTCTTTGTGGCCTTTTCTGAGGTAACTAATTACTGAATTGTGGTAGTCGTTCAGTTCAATCCACTCAAACCCTTCGGCCGAAAAGCTGTGCTCAAAAAGGGCCGGTTCTTGCCGGTACAATTGGTTGAGGCTTTGGGTAAGTGCCTGAATCCCCCGATGCGGAGCATGGTCTAGCAAATGCCAGTCTATTGAGTAGTCGTGCTTCCACTCTGTGGTTTGACCTATCTCTCCTCCCATAAACACCAGTTTGGTTCCGGGGTGGGTATACATATAGGCATAGAGCAATCGCAAGTTGGCAAAACGTTGCCATTCATCGCCCGGCATTCGGTCAATTAATGGCCCCTTTCCATGAACTACCTCATCGTGAGAGAGGGGAAGCATAAAGTTTTCCGTAAAGGCGTAGTTCAGGCTAAAGGTTATGTTGTTTTGATGGTATTGTCTGTAAAAAGGGTCTTTTTTGAAATATTCGAGTGTGTCGTGCATCCAGCCCATCATCCATTTCATGCCAAAACCCAGGCCTCCAATATAGGTTGGGCGCGAAACTGATGGCCATGCGGTAGACTCTTCGGCAATGGTTTGTACGCCTTCAAAGTTTGCATAAACGTATTCGTTAAGTTCTTTAAGAAAAGAGATGGCCTCCAGATTTTCACGGCCCCCGTACTGGTTAGGAATCCACTCACCTTCTTTTCGTGAATAGTCAAGGTAGAGCATAGAGGCTACGGCATCTACCCGAAGACCGTCTGCATGGCACACATCTAACCAAAAACCGGCACTGCTAATGAGAAAAGCACGCACCTCGTTGCGGCCGTAGTTGAAGATATATGAACTCCAGTCGGGGTGATATCCCTGCCGCGGGTCGGCATGTTCGTATAAGTGGGTGCCATCGAACGTATAAATGCCGTGTGCATCGTTGGGGAAGTGGGAGGGAACCCAGTCTAGAATTACCCCAATTTCTGCCTCATGGAAGGCATCTATCATGGCCATAAACTCTTCGGGGGTGCCGTAGCGAGAGGTCGGGGCAAAATAGCCCGTACACTGGTAGCCCCATGATCCAAAGAAAGGGTGCTCCATAATGGGCAGAAACTCAACATGAGTATAGCCCATTTCTTTTACGTAGTGTACCAATTCTTTGGCCAGCTCATTATACGTAAGCGATTGGCCATTGGCCTTGCGTTTCCACGAGCCCAAGTGCACTTCGTATACAGCGTAGGGCCTGTTGAGCGCATTGCGTTCTTTGCGGGCTTTCATCCAGGCCTTGTCTTTCCACTTATAATTGGCTTCCCATACCAGAGAGGCTGTTTTGGGCGGAACTTCCCAATGTAGGGCAAAGGGGTCGCCTTTTTCCAGTACTTGTCCTTCTTGGTTGGAGTGTATCTTGTATTTATATACTGTGCCTTTTCCTATGCCCTCTACAAAACCTTCCCAAATGCCGGTGCCGTCCCAGCGAGGGTAAAGTTCGTAGCCTTCACCGTTCCAGAAATTGAAATCACCAATTACCTGAACCTTACGGGCATTGGGAGCCCAAACCGCAAAGAGAGTCCCTTTTTTGCCTTCATATTCGATGATATGCGATCCCAGCTTTTCGTATAGTCTAAAGTGTTTGCCCGACTTAAACAGGTCGCTATCAAAATCGGTCATTAGCGAATGAGCACTTACGTATTGATGTTCTTTCATGATAATTCGTCTAAAATCTGCTTTATTCCTGTTAGCGGAATTATTACCCAATCGGGCCTGGCCTTCAACTCATAGCCTATTTCATATACTGCTTTTTCCAGCAGATGGTATTGCAGTAGGTATCGGATTTCGCTTTCGTAGCCAATGTCCAGGTTATTGGCCATGGCCTCTTTTACATAGCTATTGAGAAAAACTGCCGAGAGAGCCCTGTAGTACTTTTCACCTACCAAAAAGCGATCTTCAACAGACAGCTTATGTTTGGATTTTTCATCGAAAATAACCGCGTAAATACCGTAGTGAAACGAACGAAGCATACCGGCTACATCTTTGAGCGGAGTTTGCTTAACCTTGCGATCGCGAATGGTGCTTTCCGGTTCGCCTTCATAGTCAATTATGTAGAAGTCGTCATTCGGGGTCATAAGAATCTGCCCCAGATGCAAGTCGCCATGTATACGAATGCGGCTGGAGTTGAGTCGTGTTTCTTCAAAGGCCAGAAACTGGGTAGTAATTTTTTCTCTCGATGCCACAAACAGTTCGGCATATTGACGCGCAAGGCCTTTGAGTTTACTCAGGTTTTCTTCAACCAAAATAAAGCGGGCATTGAGTTGGTAGATGATTCTGTTTTTGAGCCATACGGTGTAGTCGCCATTGAATGGAATAGGGTTAAACTTGGTGTCTACTTTGTTGCTAAATAGGGCAATGTGCATTTGTGCCACTCTAAGGGCCATGCGTTCTACTTTTTGCAATACATCGTCACCTATGAGCAAACGAAAGTCAGACCTGAGGGCCTCTGTTTCTCTAAGCTCGAAGTTGGGAATGTCTTCGATGTCTTTGGGGGCAATTGAGGTGGCTTCAATACGTTCAAAATACCCCTTCATCATGTCGAGGGTATGGTTCCATGCTTCGCCCACATTATCAATGCGTTCCTGAATTATACCTATGGAAAGTACGGCATATTGATTTTTAACCCAGCTTATACTACCACCATACTTCGGGCTGTTTTCAAAATGGCTCTCATCAGATAGAAACTTGGTAATTTCCAGATCGGGATTGGCATCTTGAAAAAGTCTTCTGTAGGCCTTAAAAAAGTATTTGCCGTTGTATTCTATGGAGGTATTGCTTTGGTCGAAGCCCATTACTTTGGAAGATTCATAGGGAGGGCTATTGCGCAATACTTTGCCGCGTTCAAAGCTTAGCTTGGTGTGGCCATCGGTTATACTTTTCTGGGAGAGGATTTGATGGTACAGGGCTTTTCGAAATGGTTCGAAGTATAGCGCATCAACAATAACTCCTGCATGCGCATCTATTGAAAGGGAATGAACAATGGCAATTTCATGATCTACCGCTGAACGGTCTTTTACAAAAGCCAGAGTCATAAAATAGTACTCGGTGAAGCCTGCTGCAAAGTTGACCTCAATGGTAATGAAGAAGGCTGTTTGGTGGTTGGTAATAGAGAAAGGCATGGCCATCTCTATCCGGCAGGTTTTTACCTTTTGACTTTTGGCCGCGTACCACCGCGTACCCATCATGTAAGAGGGTAATATTTCGCTACTCAGCTTGTGCCGAAAGCTATCGTTCCGAAAATGTTCGGTCCAGGCGGTATCGAAGGATGTGGTGGTGTTGGCCATGGCTTAGTAGTTGATGGTAAATATGTGATAGGGGAGTTGGTAAGGATCCAACTCCACATAGTTCCATTCCTGGTTCCATATATAGCTATTGCCCGTAACCAAATCGGTTACCCGCATGGGGTGCGTGCCGCCAATACCCATTTTGTGCCTGGGTACCTGCACCCAACCGCTTTGTCGGTTGTAGGGGTCAAGATTAACCACGCAGAGTATATGATCTTTCTTGTCTTCGCTTTGTTTGAAATAGGCCAGAAGCTGGCCATTGTCTATGGTACAAAAGTCTATGTTGTTGGTATAATGAAAAGCCTTATGGTCTTTCCTTATTTGGTTTATTCTGGCGATCAGTCGGGTGAGTTTATTGGTTTTGGACCAGTCCCAGTGCTTCACCTCATATTTCTCAGAGTGCAAATACTCTTCTTTGCCAATAACTGCCTGGTGCACAATCTGCTCATACACGGGGCCATACATGCCAAAGTTGGAGCTAAGTGTGGCGGCCAGCATGTGGCGAATAATATATAAGTTCTCATTGCCTCCTTGAAGAATCCACGGGTTAATGTCGGGGGTGTTGGGCCAAAAGTTTGGTCTGAAGTAGTCTTTCATGTGCCCCCTGGTGAGCTCGGTCATGTACTCAATAAGCTCCTGCTTGTTATTGCGCCATGTATAATAGGTGTATCCCTGAGTGAAGCCAATTTTAGCCAAATGTTGCATGGTTTTAGGTTTGGTAAAGGCTTCGGAAAGAAAAAGCACATCGGGGTCTTTCTTCTTTACTTCCGCAATGAGGTACTCCCAAAATCCAAATGGCTTGGTGTGTGGGTTGTCTACCCTGAAGATTTTTATACCCAACGCATTCCAGTGGAGTACAATGCTTACAAATTCATCCCACATGTTTTCCCAATCTTCCGATTCGAAGTATATGGGGTAAATGTCCTGATACTTTTTGGGCGGATTTTCCGCATACTGTACGGTTCCATCAGGACGCCATTTGAACCAGGAAGGGTGTTGTTTTACATAGGGATGGTCGGGAGAGCATTGCAGTGCAAAATCCATGGCTATTTCAATACCATGTTGGGCGGCCGTTTCAATTACTTTTTTAAAATCATCGAAGCTGCCTAATTCGGGTAAAATATCCTTATGTCCTCCGGTGGTATTGCCAATGGCCCAGGGCACTCCCACATCATCGGGTTGAGCGGTGGTAGAGTTGTTTTTACCTTTTCGGTGGTTGGACCCAATAGGGTGAATGGGTGGGAAATAGATTACATCGAACCCCAGTTTAGCCACATACGGAATCACGTCTAAACAGTCTTGAAAGGTGCCGTGCTGACCCGGCTCTTTGGCCGTGGAACGTGGAAAAAATTCATACCATGTGCTAAAAAGTGCTTTCTTACGATCTACGTAGAGGGGTAAGTTCTTTTCGTAGGTAGTAGCAAAGGTTTTAACCGGATTATGGAGGAAAATGGAATGGAGTGTTTCCGATCTTGCTTCTTCTATGGCCTGCTGGTAAGCCTCGGGTTTTTGGAAGGTTTCAATGAGTCCTTCCAGATAGGTTGCATTTTTTTTGTCTTTCTTTTTGGCCTCTTTCAGATACTGAATTCCATCCAGAAGTTCTACGTCAACATGTTGGTTATCGGCTATTTTGCGCTCGATGTTGTGTTGCCAGGTGAGCGGATAATCTACCCAGGCTTCTACGGTATAGAGGTAAAGCCCTTGTTTGTCTACCTGAAATTCCCCTACCCATCGGTCGTTGTCGCGATGTTGCATGGGGGAGTATTTCCATGTTTTGGCTTTCTCGTGTTTGTATTTGATATGGGCATTGAGCACATCGTGTCCATCGGCCAGAATATCGGCCGAGACTTCGAACACTTGGTCTACCACTCGTTTGGCGGCATGTTGCCCACAATTGATTTCAGGGGAAACGTTTTCGATGACAACACGTCTTTGACCGGATTTCATTTTATGATTGTTTTTTGGTGTAAATGAGGCGAAGTAGTTAAAACTCAAAGGGTATTGGCCTTTATGCCTTAATGAAAATAAAGAAAAATATATGGGCTTATCAAACGCCCGTAGCCTAATTCTGATGCAAACGGTTGCTCTCTTTTGGTTGTGCTTTTTTACTCGTGCACAGGGTTGAGGCCGACTTTTTTTGGGGCGAAATTCAAAGAGCCTTAGGTGATGAGACAGCAGGATAAAAAAAAGCTAGCCCATCAGGCTAGCTTTTTTTGTGATAAGTGTTTAGGTGTAAGGGTGTTTTTAGCTCCACTTGAGAGCAATTTTTTTAATGTCTATATCCCACGAGTTCTCTGCCTCTTCTTTGCTGCTAAGCTCGCTTCGTATCTCTTGCCACAGGGCCTTGTTTCCGGTGAAATAGGAGGCCTTGGGCACTATATCGTCTTGCAAGGCTATGCGGTTATCGTCCGCGTCTTTGAGGTTGTTGTTCCAGTCCAGCTCATTCACTTTGTATTTCATTCGGAATAATTCCAGAAACACCTTTTTGATTTGAGCATTACTGTCGGTAAGCTGTATTTGAGCAAAAAAGAGCTGGTCTCTGTAAAGGTGCATTTGAAGTATACACTTAATGCCCTTCACATTAAGTTTATAGAAGAGGGTAATCTGAGTATCGAGGGGGAGACCCTTTTTTTGTGCAAAGTTTGGCTTGCCAAACAGCCTTCTTATTTCTTTTTGGGTTTTGCCAAATTCTACTCCATAAAACCTAATGTGTTTTTCTGTAGAATAGCTTTGGTTGGTGTCTCGGCTATGAAAGTTAAAGGCCGATGAAACATTGAGGGCATTTCTGGACTGGTAGAAGTCTTCCTTGCCCAAATAATAGAGCTTTCTCCTTTTCCTGCTGCCAAATAATGACAAGAAAGGCAAACTATCAGTTCGCATAACATTTAGTGTTTAGGTGGTGTTTGTTCGTTAAGAACAAGGTGAAGTTAGAAAAACTAGCGAGAAAAAAATAATCTGTAGCAACATAAAAATCGGCTTTTAGAAAGACTAAAAGCCGATTTTTAGAAGGGATCAGATGGAAAACAGTTGTCAACGGCAAAAAAATGTATTTATAAAAAATACTACTTTTTTTGGCCCTTTTATTCTTCTTATCTAAAAGTGAAATTTACAAAATAAATTGTCCTATCCCATAAGAGCTCTAAACTGCCTCCGTCTTTGGTTTCTACCACCTGGATAGTAAAGTCTTCAATGGTTTCAGCATTATTTTCGCGTTGCATGGGTACTCTCATAAGGTCTCGTGATTGATCGTAGGCTTGGCCGTTTTGTCCGGTTTGTTGGTTAATGATGAGCGTGCCACCTTCTTCTTCAGGAATGGAGAAAAGGGTGTATTCTCCGGCCGGAATTTTTTGCCCGTTTATATATAGGTCTTTGCTTGTAGAAAAGTGGCTGGCGGCATTGGCTCCGGTTCTCCATACTTTGCCATAGGGTACTATGCCTCCAAAAATTTCTCTTCCGCGTTTTTGAGGAGAACCGTAGGTCACTTTAAAGTCGGAGCCGCCAAAGCTAAATTCGGCTTCGCGTGCTGGTGATAGAGTGCCAAATGGAGAGCCTTTTTCGTCTATGGCCAAATATCGCTTGGTCAGTGCATCAAAATCTAGTTCGGCCACGCGCTCAACAATCAGTTTACGTGTTGTTTCTTTGGCGTCTAGCTCTATCAAGTCTCCTGATGCATTGGTTTTTACATACATCACTCCGCGGCTGGGGTGTCTGAGTGTGTAATTGTTGGGTTGGGTACGGTGAATAATAAAGTCTGAAGCTCTTCTGCCTGTAAGCAGGTATTGATGAATGGAATCGGCAGCCGAATTATTGGCTCTATTGAAGGCTATGTCGTACGGCCAGTGCACCATGTCTATGAATGGCAGGTATGTGCCGTCATTGGCCATAGAATATGTAACCGCACCGTTGCGTCCCTGAGCAGTTATCTTAAGGCTATCGCCACTGGCACTTATTTCCTGAACAACACGGCCTTGTTCCGAATTAGAAAAGTCATCTTCGTAGGTGGTGGCTTCCATGGCAATGAGGCGGTTGCTATCGTCCCACTCTATGCTGTAGCTGGTGAGGCTGATTCTCGGACTCCTCAATACCACATCGGCCTCTAACTGGCGGCCAGACTTACTAATTCGCTCAATGGCCAAGGTGTCGTTGCCCAGTTTAGTTACTAAATAGTAAGTGTTACTTGCTTTACTGTCTGTTGAACCGGGCTGGCAGGCTATTATTAGCAAGCCAGCCATTAATGATAGAATTACTTGTTTCATGGGGTTAATGGTCAGTTTCCATGAAATTAGTTGGCAAGAGGTGCTTCTGTAACTTCTTTTATATCAGTGGTTAAACCTTAGTTTTTACTTTAGACCACTCTTTTATTTGCCAGTAAATTCTGCCGGTAGTCAGGTGGTTTCCTTCTTTATCATGAGCCTTAACCTCGCAACATACCACCACGGCTTCATTTTTTTCTAAGGGGGTAATGACCTCTTTTTGCAGCCATTCCTGGCTAATGGCAAAACTTACGGTGGTTTCCATCTTGGCTTGGTAGTGATAATCCATTTCCAGCTTTTGCATTATAATTCTATACTTTTTAGCCCCCAGACAATTGAGCAGTACCAGTCCGGTGGAGTATTCGGAGGCTGTGGCTAGAGCACAGGCGTGGATTCCTTTTATATGATTAAAGTTGGCCCTTTTGTACGGTATATGAATGTCTACGCCAAAATCGGTTAGCGACTTAATACGAAAGCCATGAGGTTTGTTGAAGGGAATCATTCGAGCCAACCCAAAATTGAGTAGTGAAAGATGTTTTTTAGAGGTTTTGGCTTTCGCCATTAGAGTAGCCGTATCGAACATGGGTAGAAGAGTTTGTTTTAATTTATACATTCTTGCTTAATTTCCGCGCATGTTGAGTTTTTGGGAGTCAGATTTCTATACTAGTTATGATCATATAGTGGTAGGCACCGGTATTGTGGGTTTGTCTACTGCGCTTTCTATTCGGGAAAAACTACCCAATGCCCGTGTACTGGTGCTTGAGAGGGGGCATTTTCCAACCGGAGCAAGTACTAAAAATGCAGGGTTTGCCTGCTTTGGTAGCCTTTCTGAGATTGCGGCTGATTTGGAAAAACTTTCTGAAGAGGAAGTGTTGAAACTGGTTCAGCTTCGGTGGGAGGGGCTTCAACTGCTGAGACAGAGGCTGACCGATGAGGCTATCGACTTCAGAAATTATGGAGGCTATGAGTTGCTTCGTGCCAGTGAAGTAGGAGTACTGGAACAAATGGATAGGGTAAATACTCTGCTTAAGCCCCTGTTTGGCCAGCCGGTCTATTCGTTGGTCAATGAACGGATTGAGTCTTTTGGTTTTCCTAAGAGCCGGGTTGAGGCTCTTGTTTTCAACCCTTTTGAAGCTCAGATTCATTCAGGGCGAATGATGAAACGACTTACGGCTCTTGCGACCTCCAAAGGAGTGGAGGTGATGACCGGTGCTCAGGTAGTTGCCTTTGAGGAGCAGTCGGGTTGTGTAGAGGTAGCACTGGCCAATGGCCCTAAGTTGAGGGCTGGGCAGTTGGTGTTTTGCACTAATGCTTTTACCCGATATTTCTTTCCCCATGCCGATCTGGAGCCGGGAAGAGGAGTAGTGTTAGTTACTCAGCCAATTGAGGGGTTAAAGCTCAAAGGAACTTATCATTATGACGAGGGCTATTACTATTTTAGAAACTATGAGAACCGGGTTATTTTTGGAGGAGGAAGAAATCTCGATCTCAAAACAGAAAACACTACTGATTTTAACATCAACGATCGTATACTCAACCAACTGAAATCGGATTTACAAGAACTTATATTGCCGGATACCCGCGTAGAAATAGATAGGGTATGGACCGGGATAATGGCATTTGGCCCTAATAAGAAGCCCATTGTTGAGCGGGTATCTCCAAGGATCACTATGGGAGTACGGCTCGGAGGTATGGGGGTTGCCATTGGCAGCAAAATTGGCCAGCAGCTTGCGGAAATCGTCTGCCAATAATTAAATATTTGCTATCTTCAACGCTTACCTATAAGACGTATGAGTTACCAATATCAGAAGCCGTCTCTTTTTCAGGCATTTATACCCATAATTTTTCTGGTTGCCGTATTGGGAGTCAATGTGGCCATATTTGGAGATTCTTCTCTGGACGGATCGAATCAAATTATTTTAATTCTTTCGGCCGGAGTGGCTGCTCTTGTAGCTCTCAAGCTAGGCATGAAGTGGGAGGCCATTCAAAACGGAATAGTCAAGAGCATTAGCTCGGCCATGGCCTCGATTATAATTTTGCTCCTTATAGGTTCATTGGCTGGCACCTGGTTACTTTCGGGCATTGTACCGGCCATGATTTACTATGGTCTTCAAATCCTGAACCCAACATTTTTTCTGGTTGCGGCTTGCATTGTTTGTTCTATAGTGTCTGTGGCTACGGGTAGTTCCTGGACAACGGCCGCTACGGTTGGTATAGCCCTGATTGGAATTGGCAAGGCTCTTGGTTTGCATGAAGGTATGGTGGCCGGAGCGGTTCTTTCAGGGGCCTATTTTGGCGATAAAATGTCTCCACTTTCCGACACTACCAACCTGGCTCCGGCCATGGCAGGAACCGATTTGTTTACACACATTCGGTACATGACTTACACCACTGTGCCATCTATTATTATCGCCTTAATACTGTTCCTTATTCTTGGTTTCACCCACGGTGGAAACGGAGACATTGGAGAAACAGAAGCTATACTCTCGGCCATTTCCAGCCAGTTCAATATAAACGGCTGGTTGTTTTTGGTTCCCCTCGTAGTAGTGATCTTAATTGTAAAGAAGATGCCGGCTATTCCGGCCATTCTTATTGGGGCCTTGCTGGGAGCAGTTTTTGCGCTTGTATTTCAACCGGAAATGGTCAAGACAGTTTCCGGATGGGAAGGCAGCAGTGTGGAAATGAGCTTTGTGGGCATAATGAAGTCGCTTTATGGTGAAATAGCCATAGTAACAGGCAATGCCACAGTGGATGATCTCTTAAAGTCAGGAGGTATGGCCGGTATGCTTAAAACTGTATGGCTTATTCTTTCGGCCATGATTTTTGGCGGTGTAATGGAGGCCAGTGGTCTGCTCAAACGTATTGCCGAAGCGGTAATTTCTAAGGTAGAATCAACCGGCTCGTTAGTGGCTTCTACGGCCGTGACTACCATTTTCTTTAACGGAACAGCCTCAGATCAATATTTAGCCATTGTGGTGCCCGGCAGAATGTATGCCGATATCTACCGGAAGAAGGGATTGGCCCCGGAAAACCTAAGTAGAACGTTGGAAGATTCCGGTACGGTTACCTCAGTGCTCATTCCATGGAATACCTGCGGTGCTTATCATTCAAAAGTGTTGGGGGTAGCCACAGGGGCCTACTTGTGGTTTGCTTTCTTCAATATTATAAGCCCCATAATGACTATAATTTACGCATACTTTAACATCAAAATCAGAAAAATTAAACCTTCAGAAACACCGGCATAGATAAGCTTCCATATGATGTTTCCACTATCCATTAGCAAAGACGAGGTGATGCAGTTTCCCTTACGACACTATGAGGGGAAAATTGTGGTAGCCGCTACAGAAGAACAGATTGAAGAAGCCATGCGGGAAATTAACCAACATGGGGTAGTGGGGTTTGATACAGAGGCCAAACCTACTTTTAAAAAGGGGCAAGTAAGAAATATTGGTCTTATTCAGGTGGCTACAGAGCAAAAGGTATATCTGCTTAGAACCCATCAATTGGGTATAATGGATAGTGTGCACCATTTTCTGGAAAATGATGAAATACTCAAGGTAGGCATAGGACTAAAAGATGATTATAACTTGCTGGATCGTTTGCGGCCTTTTGAGCCAGCCGGTTTTTTAGACCTCAACGATACATTCGAAGAGTTGGGGGCCGAAAATATAGGAGCCAGAAACCTGGCCGCAATGATTTTGGAAATTAGAATATCAAAATCGGCTCAAACCTCTAACTGGGAGGTAGACCAGCTCACTAAAAAGCAACTTCTGTATGCTGCCACCGATGCCTGGATATGCCTTGAAATATATAAGAAGCTCGATGGTTGGGGCTATCTTTAAACTACCAACGGCCGGTATAGGCTAAAGACTCTCCCGTGATGTTCTGCAAACAAGCTCTTTTCAGTTGAATAATTTGTCTGAGGTGTATGTAGTCATGTGCCACCCAGTTCGCCAGTATGTTTCGGGCTGTCATTTGACCATACTCAGGATGAACAAGGTGTGCCTCCCAGTCTGTTGGTACTAATTTCCTGAGCCACTCTACCGATTGCTCTCTCTCCTTTGCCCATTCATTTAATTTTTGGGTGAAATGTTGAGTGGCGTAGCTTTTTTCAGTAACCCAGGCCTCCGGATCGATTGGTAGAAAAGGAAACTGATTAGGGGCTAAAGCTACCTGTATCCTGTACTTAAAATCATGTTTTTCCTCATCGGCCAAATGGCAAATAATTTCCAGCAGGTTCCAACGGCCGGGTTCCGGCTTCCAGCTGATTATGTGGGGCGGAGTTTTTTCAAGCAGGCTTAAAAAGACTTCCTTATTATCAGCGAGCTGGTTAATTAGCCAGTCGGTTTGTATGTTTTTTTCAGCTTCGTGCATCCTTTTTGTTCAAAGTATGTCATTCCACCAAAACCTACAACAAAATGCAACAACTCAAATCGATCCTTACCCTTCTTGCCCTGACTTTTACCATTACTTTCACTCAGGCTCAGGAGCGAATAGAAAAGACTTTTACAGGTATTAAATCCATTCGGCTGACAACAGCTTCCGGTAATGGCACCATTAAAAAAGGCAGCGGAAATCAGGTGAAAGTGACTGTGGAATATACTTATGATAAAGAGGACTATGAACCGGAATTTGAACAGAATGGCGACCGCCTGACTATTAAGGAAGAATTTAGGAGAAGCCGTTGGACTCGCGGTTACTCTGAATGGACGCTTGAGATTCCGGATGGTCTTGAGCTTGATTTTAAGACAGGGTCTGGAAATATTGAAGTAAACGGGCTGACTGTGGAGCTTCGTACAAATACGGGGTCCGGAAATATTCGATTGGATGATGTGCGAGGCGATGTTCATGCCAACACCGGTTCGGGAAATATTTCGCTAAGAGCCGTTGATGGTGCTATGGACGTGAATACAGGTTCAGGCTCCATTAGGATAGATCGTGCCAAGGGGAATACAGACCTGAATACTGGCAGTGGTAACGTGAGAGCCAATGGAATTGAAGGCGGCCTTAGAATTAACACCGGCAGTGGCAATATTGAAGTAGATGAAGCCAAAATTCGTGGAAACTCTTCGCTCAATACAGGTTCTGGCAATGTAGAAGTAACTCTGGCAGGAGAACTGGACTACGACTTGTCTTTAAACACCGGCTCAGGGAATGCCATGCTCAACTTTAATGGCCATGAAATAGCGGGGGAATTTTATATGAGGGCTAATGATGAAGATGATATTAGCGCACCTTTCCGTTTCGACAGGTCGTATGAAGACGATCGTGGTTCTAACTGGAGGGGGAGAAACAAGGGGCATATCAAAGAAGCCAAAATTGGGAATAAGACCATCAGAATTCGTATTAGTACGGGTTCAGGAAGGGCTGTAGTAAGAAAATAGCAGGTCATTGTAACGAATAGCTATTTATTCAGTCTCTAAAACAACCATAACGCTCAGGTCAAATGCTCAAAAACTTTATAGTGGTTGCGCTGCGCAACCTTAAGAAAAACTCGCTCTATTCGGTAATCAATATCTCCGGGCTTTCTGTAGGTATTGCTTGCAGTATGCTTATTTTGTTGTGGGTAAAAGAAGAAACTTCGTTCGATAAGTTCATTCCAAAAGTAGACAGGCTTCACCAGGTGTGGGTCAATGCCTCAATTGCCGGAGGAGTTTCTTCCTGGAATTCAGTGCCTCTGCCCACATACATGGAAATGAAATCGGCCCATGCCAAAATAGTCAACTCGGCAGTAGCCGGATGGGGAGGTAACCGATTGATAACCAACGGGGATAAGCGCATTAATATTCGTGGCTACTTTGTGAGCAACGAGTTTCTCGATATGTTCGAGTTTCCAATGGTAGAAGGAGATAGAAGCCTGGTACTGGACGATCCTTCTTCCATTGTGATTTCAGAAACATTGGCATCAACTCTTTTTCAGGAAGGAGAAAATCCGATTGGTCAGTTTGTGAAGGTCGATGATTCTAGCACTCTTCAGGTAACGGGTATTATTAAAGACGTACCCCAAAACTCATCTTTTCAGTTTCATTACCTTATTCCCTGGAAACACCGCGAGTCTATACAACAATGGGTGAGGGACAATACGGACAACTGGGGCAACTATTCTTTTCAGGTATATGTAGAACTTGCCGGAGAAGGTGACGAGAAAGAAGTGGAGGAGGCTATAAGTGGTATTCTTACTGAAAAAGGGCAGGACGATGTGCCGCGGGAGTTCTTCCTGCACCCGATGAGCCGCTGGAGGCTGCATAGTAATTTTGAAAATGGAGTGGAAGCCGGTGGGCAACAAGAGTATGTTACTCTGTTTTCTGTAATCGCCATGTTCATATTGCTAATTGCCTGTATCAACTTTATGAACCTGGCTACAGCCCGTTCTGAAAGAAGAGCACGAGAGGTAGGCATCAGAAAGAGTCTGGGCAGCAAGAGGGGTCAACTCATTATGCAGTTTTATGGTGAGTCGTTGATCATATCGGTTATATCTTACCTGTTCTCCATTTTGCTGGTGTTGGCCTCTTTACCGGCCTATAACAATCTGGTTGATAAACGGCTTTCTATAGACTTTCAGTCGTCAGAATTCTGGCTGTTCTCGCTCGCCATCATTTTGCTCACTGGTATTATTTCCGGAAGTTATCCTTCACTTTATCTTTCCTCATTTAACCCCATTAAAACACTTAAAGGCAAAGTAGCGGTGGGTAAGAATGCCAATTTGCCACGCAAAATACTGGTCATGCTTCAGTTTGGTGTTGCCATCATACTAATAGTAGGCACTATTGTTATTCTAAAACAGATAGACCTGGCCAAAAGCCGCGACATTGGCTATAGTCAGGAAGGCCTTATTACCGTATCGCTGACCGATGACATTACCAAAAACTATGAGGTAATAAAGAATGAGCTGATACGAAAAAACCTCATTGTGAATATGACAAGGTCTAACAGTCGCATTACGGATATCAACTCCAACAACTTTTTGGGGTGGCCGGGAAAACCGGAGTCGGAAAAAGTAATGTTTGTAACTGTGGTGAGGGGATATGATTATGCGGAAACAATGGGAGCCAAAATGCTCTATGGCAGAGACTTCAGCAAAGAGTTTTCCAGCGATTCTTCGGCCATTATCATCAATAAAGCAGCCCTGGACTTGATGGGCCTGGAAGGAGACCCCATTGGTACTTCACTAGATCTTTGGGGCGATAAGCGTAATCTGGTAGGTGTGATCGATAATATACTTATGGGCTCTCCTTATGAAGAAGTTCGGCCTATGTTTATGATTATTGACAATTGGGGTGGATCGGCAACCCTAAGGTTGAGGCCAACAGATAATATGCAGTCTACTTTGGCGGGTGTGCAGGAGGTTTTTGAGCAATATAACCCTGCTTATCCGTTCGAATATCAGTTTGTAGATGAGGCTTTTCAACGCAAGTACACTACAATTAATCTAACCAGAAAGCTGTCTACCATCTTTGCTGTACTCACCATTTTTATAACCGGCCTGGGCTTGTTTGGCTTAGCCAGTTACATGGCCGAACAGCGCATAAAAGAAATTGGTATTCGCAAGGTTCTTGGAGCCTCGGTCACTAGCCTGGTGGGGCTCATGTCTAAAGATTTTGCCAAGCTCGTGCTCCTGTCTTTTGTGATTTCAGCTCCTTTTGCCTACTGGTTGCTACATAATTATTTGCAGCGTTACACCATTAGAACAACTCTTGACTGGTGGATTTTTGCGCTTACAGGAGCTCTGGCGTTATTCTTCGCCATAGTGGTGGTGGTTAATCAGGCCAGAAGAGCTGCGTTGGCTAATCCGGCCAGTTCGCTACGAAATGAATGAGTAGCTATACTTCACATTGATATAGATAGCAGGGTGAGCTAAGGAACTCGAATTGAGGGCCTCGGCTCATTCCATTTTTTAGAGCTACCTGTTGAGAGCCCACATTGTCTATGTGAATAATGGAGACAACGCGATTGGAAATTTGCTGGTGGATAAAATATTGCTTGAGCGCAATGGCCATTTCAGAGGCCAGCCCTTGCCCCCAAAGTTCCGGAATCACCGAATAGCCAATTTCAAACTCAGGCTTCCCTAAAATATCATCGCGCCAAATGATGCCGGCATTGCCTACCAAACGATGAGATTGCCTGTCGCAGGCAGCCAAAATACCTATGCCGGTTTCATCATAGCGTTTCATTTGCCGGTCAATCCATATTTCCGACTGCAGCTCAGGAGCCTTTTGGTCGGTAACTCCTACAAAGTGAAGGTTAGGGTTGTTTATAAAAAAGGTGGTCCATGCGGGAACATCTTCATGAGAAAGTGGCCGAAAATAAAGACGTTTAGTTTCTATTGGAAAGCTATAGGAATGCAGTTTCATGGTATCTGGTACTGAATGGCGTGGCTAAGATTTTGTAAAAGTATAACCTTGTTTTCAAACTCTTCTACTTTACTCACAATGAGTTCGGCCTCAAGACTGCATTCCATTTCAAACTCCTGTCGGGTAATCTGCATTTCAAAGTCATTAACCAGTTTCATGGCCTCGTTCATTTCTTCGTATGGAAACTGAAGCTTTATGGTTTGGGTAATGAGTTTTTCTTCAATGCTGGTGTTATCAAGAGCCAGAGCGGCAGCTGTTTTATAGGCATTGATAAGTCCGCTCACCCCCAATTTAGTACCTCCAAAATAGCGAACTACAATAACCAGCGTGTTGGTGAGTTCTTTCGACCGTATTTGTCCAAGTATTGGATCTCCGGCCGAATGATTGGGCTCTCCATCATCATTTGCCCTAAACTGCGTCCCTTCATGGCCCAGAATATAGGCATAGCAATGGTGGCGGGCATCATAATAGGTTTTGCGAGTTTCTTCCAGTCTTTCTTTTACCTCATCTTCTGTTTTTACCGGAAAAGCCAGGCCTATGAATTTGCTGCCTTTTTCCTTGTATAATCCTTCGGCTGGTTGGCCTATGGTTAGAAAGCTATCCTGCATGCTACAAAGCTTTCAAAATCTCCTGATAGCTCAAAAGGAATATGACCACTAATGCCAGTCCTACCCCGATATAATTGATTCTGGAAAGTCTCTCTTTGAAGATTACAATGGCCAGGAGTGTAGAAACTATGATTATGCCAATGTTGAGAATAGGATAAACAATGGCTCCATTGTTATTAAATGCGCTTAGTCCTTTGAGTTTAAAGAAGATAGAGAAGTAATTGGGAATACCCAGGCAAATGCCACCTACCAATTCTTTCCATCCGAATTTTACGCGTTTAACAAGGCAGAACAAACTGCCTGAAACGAAGGCCGACCCGAAAATGAAGATTGGAAATATAGGCTCAACCGCTTCTTCTATGTAGTTGTGGTTGGCATAATTGATAGAGCTGTCTATAAGTCCGCCCAACACAAAAATACTCATGGGCAACAACAAGTACTTGAGCGTAATGGGCTGCATTGAACTATCGCGCTTCTTCCGGCTTACCAGTGCAATGGAAACAAAAGTAAGGGCTATGCCCAGGTAGTTCCATGAGTCTAATTCGTTGACAGCATATTTAAAAACAAACAAACTGAGTATTACGGGAAAGGCAAGGCTCATTTTGCTGGCCACCGTAGCTACCGATACCCCTCTTTTCTGTGTGGTGTAGGCCATAAGAAAGAAAGAGGAAATGAAAACAATACCCAATGCCAGGGCAAAAGGAAACCAGGGAGCTGAGGGTTCAACATGTGTCTTTAGACTATTAGCCCCCACAAAAGAAACCCCAGTTACTACGCATACCCCATAGTTAACCACAATGGCCGGTAGGGTATTGACATTGAATTTACTGTATGACCTGAAGGCCATAAAAATGGCCACATTGGCAAGAATAGTGATGAGTAAATACACCATAGCCTGCGAAAATACGGAAAAACTTTGTGGCAACAGTGTTTCCCCATGCCCTCTGGAGAGGAATAACTAAGGGCTGTATTTTGGAATTACCAGTGGGTTCAATCAAATTGGGCTTGCGGCTACACCAAATAATTTTTGTAAGATTGACCATGCGCAAAAAACCTGAATGCTATGAGTTTAGTATCCGAATGGACCAAAGAGGACGGCTCAATTTTCTGGAGGAGCTCAAAGACGTACCTTTTGAGGTAAAAAGAGTGTATTGGCTCACAGGAGTGCCCGAGCAACAGGTGAGGGGAGGGCATGCTCACAAAACAGGAGAACAGGTGATAGTGTGCATTCAGGGGCTGGTAGAGGTGGTGTTGGAAGATACGGCCGGAGAGCTGTTTACCTGCACGCTCAGCTCGCCCGATCAGGGGCTGTACATTCCTCCCATGTGGTGGGGGAAGATGCTGTTTAAAGAAAAAGCCATATTGCTGGGGCTAGCTTCAGACGAGTTTTCAGAAGAAGATTACATTAGGCAAAAAGCTGACTTTAAATGATTGAACTGAGCCGTGAATTGCCTGATAAGAGCATGACCAATGAGCCGGAGCAATTGCTGTATGGCCTGCCCGCATATGGTAAAGCAAGCTCGGGCCAGGAGCCACTTTGTTTCTATGGGCTGAGCCCAGGGGGCTTGTGTTGTCGGGTAAGCTTTACAGCCGGAGAACATGAAGCGATTAGTCTCATGAATGCCCCTTTTTCAGGTATAGACATTGCTCCAAGTTGTACTCATTCGGAGGTGCTGGCTTGGCTGCAACAAGTAGAAAAGCACTTGAAGTCTGCCGGCTACAAGACCGTCACTTTACACCAACCTCCGGCAGTCTACGGCAATCAGTCATTGGTAGAGCGAGTGCTTACAGCCAGCGGCTACCAACTCATAAGCAGTCGTAATTTTCATGTGATTTCGGTCAACGAAAGACCTCTAACCAGTCAAATGTCGGGCATGCAACTACGCAGATTCAGGAAGCTCTTGCGGGAGGAACCCGTGTTTGAAAGGTACGACTCGTCTGCTCTGAGCACTGTATTCCGGCAGATTGAACAATGGCGCAACACGGTAGACCAGCCGGTGAGCTTAGGCAAGGAGCAGGTTTTGGAACAAGCCAAGGCCTGCAAAGAGCATTATCATGCTTTTGGTCTCAGTCTTAAAAATCGCTTGGCGGCAGCCACTGTAGCTGTACGGGTGAGGGAAGATGCTTTGTATCACTTTTTACCGGCTAGCGATAGGGAATTGCATTCTGTGAGCCCTATGGTTGGGCTCGTAAACGGGCTGTACGATTGGTGCAGGCAACAGGGAATTACTATGCTCGATTTGGGGTCGTCCTATGTTCGGGGTATTGAAAAAGCTTCCCTTGTTCGGTTCAAAGAAAGCCTTGGAGCAAAAGCCTCAGTGGCTTTGAGTTGGCAGAAAACACTATCTTAGCAGCAAAAGATTGCGGTTGAAATCTAATTTTCTGAAAAGTTCTTCTTGGTCTTTTACCGCGGTGGTATTCAGAGCCTTGGGAGGCTTTACTATCAATAAGCTTTTCGCGGTAATGCTTGGCACCTCAGGCATTACACTACTCTCACATTTTCAAAACCTCACGTCTTTGTTTACTCTTTTGCCCAGCGAAGGGGTGAACCGAAGCATTATGAAGTACTGGTCTGATGAGACCCTGACCGAAGAGGAGAGGAAAAGGGTTTTTAAGACGGGCTTTTGGGTTACTGCTCTTCTTTTCTCCATTACTTTGGGGTTGCTTTTCTTCTGGAAGCAGGATTACTTTTTCGATCGGTTTATGCAGGAAATGAGCCCCTCCCGGTTTCTACTCATCTTTGTTCCGTCAGTGTTTCTCATGCTTATGTCGGGCTACCTCAATTCGGTTATTCTGGCCTTGCGTAAGGTAAAAACGTATGCCATTATCAATATTGTGGGCCTTGTACTACTGGTAGCAGTGGTTTATGGAGGGGTAAAGTTTGGTACCATAGATATGGCTCTGCTTAGTTTTGCCATTGGTTACGGCTTAATGGCTTTTGTGGCACTGGGCTATCTGCTGGCCAAAAGAAGATCCATTAAGCTGGGTTTTGGGAGCCCTGATAAGCAATCGTTTCAGCGTATATGGAAGTTCGTTCTCATGGCCATTAGTGCCATTGTTTTCGGCCGATTGTTAGACTTTGCAGTTAGGGATTATGTGATAGATCTCTATGGTTTGGACAGAACAGGTCTGTGGCAGTCTGTAGCCAAAATGTCTACAAGCTATCTGCTGGTGTTTACCGGCACCGTGGGAGTGGTTTATTATCCTAAAATGGCCTCTCTAATCCATGAGCCGGGAGCACTGAAGTCGTACGTACTCAAGGTGATGGGTTTTGTTGCGTTCGTTACGGTGTTGTGTCTGGGGGTATATTACCTCAACAAGGAGTTTTTTCTCAAGCTGTTTTTCAGTCAGGGTTTTGAACGAGCAGCCTACCTTGTTCGCTACCAGGTAATAGGCGACTTTTTTGCCATACTCTCATATCTACTGGCCTATGTATTGAGTGCCAGAGTGGAAACAGTAAAGTATATAGGAGCTCAGTTTGTTTCGGCCATTATTTACTTGGGTACAGTAGGCTTGCTTATCGATCATTTTGAGCTGGAAGCCCTGACTCTCGGCTATTTATGGCGCTATTTGGGTTTCTTTATTGTCCTCATCATATTTAACCGCAGACTCTTGTTCCGATGAAGCCGCTGGTCTCTGTAATTTGTATAGCCTATAACCACGCACCCTATGTGCAGGAGGCACTTCATTCGCTCTTTGAGCAAACTTATGCTCCTTTGGAGATCATTGTGCTAGACGATGCCAGCAAGGATAACAGTGTAGAGAATATTGAACGCGCCATAGAAGGCCGTTCGGTTAAGACTGTATTTCATACGAGCAACCGGGGTTATACCAAAACTTTCAACCAAGGACTAGCCATGAGCACCGGGCAGTACATAATTGACTTTGCGCTCGATGATCGCATGAAGCCGGACTTTATTGAAGAGAGCATAAAGGCCTTTGAGCAGGGAGAGAGCGATTTGGGAGTGGTTTTCTCCAATGGAAATTATGTTGATGCCCAGGGAAATTTCATAGCCAACCATACCGAGGAGCTCTTGAGGAAACACCTTATGCCCTATATACCCAGTGGAGAGGTGTTTCATTGGGTACTGCGCAGATATTTTATTTGTACTCCGACTATGGTAGTGAAGAGAGAAGTATTCGATAGACTGGGTGGATACGATGAAACGCTCGCTTATGAGGATTTTGACTTTTGGGTGCGTTCCAGTCGCTTCTGGCAGTATAGGTATGTCGATAAGGTGTTAATCGAAAAACGCAAACTAGCCAATAGCATGTCCAGTCAGCGCTATGCTCATCATCTCAACGAACAAATGAACTCTGTTTTCAAAGTGTGCGAAAAAGCCTTTCAGCTTTGTAAAAGTAAGGAAGACTTTGGTGCACTTGCCGTACGCCTTAACTATGAGTACAGGCAATGCTTTCGCTCCGGTCACCTGATGCTGGCCTCTCAATACAGGCAACTGATGCGCGAAGCCGGTGTTCAATTTAATCCTGTTTCTTATTTGGCCCGGTGGGTAAATCGGGTAAACCGAAAGAAAATCCGTATATAGCCCTTAAGCCTTTTTGTAGTGCTTATCTACCAATGCTTTAGCGTATTGCCAGAGGCTTTCCGAACCTTCTTTTATTCTTTGTTTTTTGGCAATTACTGTTTCGTACGCCACGTTGTGCTGCGCCCATGTACCTCCTTTGTTCGAAGCATTTTGCATCATTGGAGCCAATCGGTCTATGGCTTTGGCAAATTTGGCTTCGTTGGTTTCTGCCGCTTCAAACTCCTTCCATACCTCAATTAATTCTTCGGCCTGATCTTTAGGTAAGAGGCCAAATATGCGATGAGCAGCTCTTAACTCCTCTTCCGTGTTGTCATGGCTCTTCTGCGTATCGAACAGAAAGGTGTCACCGGCATCAATTTCTACTATGTCATGAATCAGCAACATTTTTAGCACCTTGAGCATATCCAAAGGCTGGTCTGAATGAGTGGCCAATATCAGGGCCATCATACAAAGGTGCCAGCTGTGTTCCGCATCGTTTTCGTGGCGGTTACTGTTAAAAAGGCAAGTCATTCGTTCAACGTACTTGAGCTTGTCAATCTCATGAATGAACTGCACTTGCTTACTGAGGGTAGAAGATGAAGACATAATTTAGAGTAGGGTTTACGAAAAAAATAAAATGGGTCTACTTGTTCAAATACTGCAGGTGTACTCGACTATTTATACCTGGGGTACTATACTTACAGATCCTGCATTGGTTATTGCCGAAGATACAAATGGGGTTAAAGCATAGAAACCTAATTTTCACCATTTAACAGGTAGCCCGGCATTAAAATAAAAAAACCCGAACATCACTGCCCGGGTTTCAATGTGATTGAAAAAAGACTTATTCAGCTACAACAGTGAATTTAACGTCTTTCTTAACTTCTTTATGAAGGTCGATTTCTACTTCGTATTCACCAACCATTTTTACTTCGCTCTTGAAAGAGATTTTCTTTCTGTCTACTTCAATTCCTTTAGCTTTTAGGGCGTCAGAGATCTGAAGAGTAGTAACCGCTCCGAAAATCTTACCGCTTTCACCTACTTTAGCTTTAATCTCTAAAGTGTCATCGCCAATTGCAGCAGCAATAGCTTCAGCGTCAGCTTTAATTTTTTCTGCTTTGTGAGCAGCTTGTTTTATGTTCTCTTCAACGAGTTTTTTGTTAGACTCATTAGCGATAATGGCAAAACCCTGAGGAATAAGGTAGTTTCTACCATAACCGGGCTTTACACTTACTGTATCGTTCTTGTACCCTAAACCTTTAATATCTGTTTTCAATATTACTTCCATGACGTCTATACAGTTTAGGTGATTATTTCAATCCATCAGTTACATATGGCAACAAGGCAAGGTGTCTTGCTCTTTTCACAGCCTGAGTAACTTTTTTCTGGTACTTTAAGCTGGTACCTGTAATTCTTCTTGGAAGAATTTTGCCCTGCTCGTTCACGAAGCTCAACAAGAAATCAGGATTCTTGTAGTCTACATATTTGATACCGTTTTTCTTAAAGCGGCAGTACTTCTTTTTCTGCTGCTCTCTGTTTACTGGTTCGTTTACAAGTGTCATGCTGCTACCTCCTCTTTCTTGTTTTTCTTAAATGCGCCAGATCTTCTTTTCTCGTTGTATTCAACAGCGTGCTTGTCTAGGGCAACGGTCAGAAATCTCATTACTCTCTCATCTCTTTTAAATTCGATTTCAAGAGTGGCAATTAAACTTGGGTCGGCTTTGAACTCCATCAGGTTGTAGAAACCGGTAGACTTGTGTTGAATTGGGTAAGCCAATTTCTTAAGTCCCCACTTTTCTACGTTGATTACTTCAGCTCCACCTTCTTTGAGGAGTTGTTCGTATTGGCCGACAGCATCCTTCATCTGATCTTCAGACAAAACGGGATTCAAAATGAATACTGTCTCGTAGTTTTTTAACATTTGAATTAAATTAAGTTTTGGGCTGCAAAGGTAGGTAATTCAGTCTAAAAAACCTTGCCTTGTAAAAGATTGTCACAAAATTAATCAGTCAGCTCTTGAATGCTTAATTTCAGGAGATTAAAATTCTTTCTCATTGACGCGCTCGGCAAAAAAATCTCTTGTGGCCATATTGCTTATACTGGTGTTGCCGGTGGTGGCGTATGGCGTATTTCAGCTCAACTCGCTTACTGTAGATGAAAGAGAGCTTACCACCATTTACAGAAGGCAGTTAGAGTCGGTTTTATTTTCGGTAAACCAAACCGCACAAGACAAAAGCGAAGAGTTTTTTGGAACCTTACAAAAGGGAGAGTGGAAGCAACAGCCCGATCAGGCTTTAGACAGGCTCGGCAACTATAGATTCTTCTTTGCTTTGTATTCCAAAGAATTGGCCGGTGAGGAGGAGATTCTGCTCGCTCCGCAGCCTGACTGGCTCACTCCTGAATTTAGAAGAAGAGCCGATAGCTTGGTTTGGGCTCATCGACCCATTGTAGACCGTCTGGTGCGCTATCTCAACGAAGGAAATTTTCAGAAGGTGCAATCTTTTGAAAGCTTTTTGGTGCACAATAAAAAAGAAGTCGATTTTCAGTTCTTTGCCTCCAAAGCAGGAGACAAAGTCTTTATCAATATCTATTTTTTCAGTGCCGTTGGGTTTATAGAACAGGCATTGGTACCAAAGTTTCAGGAAATGGCTCAGGGCGATTTTATCATTACCTGCAACCGAATATCGGATGGTACCCAGATTTACTCTACCTCCGGTGAGTTGGTGGGCGATATTGAAAGCGAACCGCTAGATCTTTTGCCACGATTTGAAGTAGGCATTGCCCGCGAAGGTGGCACGGTAGAACAAGCAGTGAACCGTAGAAAAAACCAAAACCTCATAGCCCTGGGCTTGCTTATGATGGTTATGATTATTGGCGTTTGGCTGGTGTTTAGGAATGTGCAAAAGGAGATGGAGCTGGCTCAGAAAAAAGCCGATTTTGTTTCCAATGTTTCGCATGAAATCCGAACCCCGCTCGCTCTCATTAATATGTTTGCCGAAACCCTGCTGCTGGACAGGGTTAAAGAGGAAGCCAAGAAGAAAGAATACTACGAGATCATAACCAAAGAAGTGAGCCGCCTAACCAATATGCTCAATCGTATTCTGAGCTTCTCTAAAATTGAGGCCAACAAACGGGAGTACAAAAAAAGTAGGTTAGATGTCTCAGCAGTGGTTGAAGATGTAATGAGTACTTACTCTTACCACTTAGAAAGCAATGGTTTTGAGCACATCATGCAGCTACATCCCAAACCCCTTGAAGTGATGGCCGACAGAGAAGCCATTACCGAGGTATTGGTTAACCTTATAGACAACGGTATGAAGTATAGCCCCGAAAGAAAACAACTGGAAGTGCGGACTACCAAAACCGATGACTTTGCCTGTATTATGGTAAAAGACAATGGACTGGGAATTGCCAAAAACCAATTGGATAAGCTGTTCGAGAAGTTTTACCGGGTTCCTACGGGCGATGTTCACGATACCAAAGGAGCGGGCCTTGGGCTCTCTATCGTAAAACACATCATCGATGATCATGAAGGAAGAATAAAAATTGATAGCCAGCCGGGAGAGGGAAGTACCTTTAGCATTCTCCTGCCTTTGGCCAAAAAGCATTAACAGTTAAACAGAACTAAAGAAATGTCTAAAATACTCATAGTAGAAGATGAACCGGCCATGAGATTAGGGCTGAAAGACAATCTGGAGTTTGAGTCGTATCAGGTGGAGTTGGCAATTGATGGAGCCGAAGGCTTAAAGAAGGCCACAGCGAGCCAGTACGACTTGATAATATTAGATGTGATGATGCCCAAAATGTCAGGCTTTGATGTATGTAAAGCCATGCGAAAGGCCGGTGTACTCACCCCAATAATTTTTCTAACAGCTAAAAGTGAAGAGATTGACAAAGTACTGGGGCTGGAGCTTGGGGCAGATGATTACCTCACAAAGCCCTTCAGTTTAAGGGAATTAATAGCCAGGGTAAAGGCCATACTCAGGCGCAGCCAGGGGAGCTCCGATAAAAACTTGAAAGGAGAGGTTAGCATTGGCAATCTTACGGTAGATTTTGGGCAGTTTGTAGCCCGTACACACGAAGGAGAAGTGCGTATGTCGCACAAAGAGTTTGAAATACTCCAATATTTAATGGAACACACCAACGAAGTAGTGAGTCGGTATGATCTACTCAATAAAGTATGGGGTTATGAAAGTCAGCCAACCACACGAACTGTAGATAACTTCATATTAAGGTTGAGACAGCGAATTGAAGAAAACCCAAACGAACCAAGGCATATATTAACGGTGCATGGTGTAGGCTATAAGTTGCTTAGGGCTTGAGGATGGAAGCGCAAAGTGGGGAGACGGCTGACAAAGGGAATAACATAAAAGCCCGAGAATAACCCATTGAAGCACAGTGCTTTTAGAGGTCTACGGTTAGAATGAGTCAAAACCTGAAAAGAGAAATATGGGTCTGAAATCAAAGAAAAACCGATATCTAAAACCTAGCTTATGACAACTTATGACATTCGTTTACTACCCAATGACACCGGCTTTGGAATTACAGCGTAAAATTGTACCATAAGCTCAAAGATCAAATAACTCGAACATCACTAAAACTAAAACTACAGAACCAATGAAGAAGCTGTTTCAGAACTTAACGAAGCCCCAAGCCAACAAGCTCAGGCTTGCTATCGTTGATTTTTGAGACAGCTTTCATTGAAAGTTAACCGATGAAAAAAACACTGATAATAGTATTGATAATAGGGGTTCATAGCCTAGCATTTGGTCAGCATGCCAGACGGCTAATGAACCTTAGAGGCGATTGGAAATTCTCTATTGGAGACAGGGAGGAGTGGGCCTCTCCGCAATACAACGATTCAGACTGGGAAGAAATATATGTGCCTCAACGCTGGGAGCGAGAGGGGTTTAATGGCTACGATGGTTTTGCCTGGTATCGAAAAACATTTGACGGCAAGGGGTTAAAGCGCGAAAAGGTACACTTGCTCAGGTTGGGATATATAGATGATGTAGACGAGGTTTATGTAAATGGAGTGAAAATTGGCTTTTCTGGAAGTTTTTACCCCAACTACTATACGGCATGGAACGCAGAAAGACAATATGTTATTCCTCCTGAGCTCATTAACTATCAGGGCGAAAACCTCATTGCTGTGAGGGTCTTCGATCAGGGAGGCGAAGGAGGTATTTATAGTGGTGAAGTGGGGATTCTCTATCTCGATGAAGAATTTAAAGACAGTTATTACCTGGAAGGCCTCTGGAAGCTTAAGGTGGGCGACAGGCAGGAATATGCCAGGCCAGACTTTGACGACTCCCGCTGGCAAGATATTATGGTGCCCTCCAATTGGAAAACCATAGGAATATTCGATCTCAATGATTTTGCCTGGTATCGTAAAAAATTCACCATTCCTGCCAATGGTAAGCTCGATGAAATGACCCTTGTATGTGGTAAAATAGACGATTTCGATGAAGTATTCATTAATGGGGTGAAGGTAGGAGAAACCAACGATGGAAGGCCTCTTGGTCGCTCGGGTAGCTACGCCAAACTAAGGGTTTACGACATTCCAAAAGGAGTTCTGAAGAAGGGTGAGAATGTGGTTTCTGTACGGGTAGAAGACATAGGAGCCAATGGTGGTATTTATGAAGGGCCCGTATTGATAATGCCCACAGCCGAGGCCACGCGGATGGCCAGACGCTGGTCTTATTGGCGATAGGGACGGGCGGCTATCTGCTGCACCACTTCCTCATTAATTTCATGACGACCATCAAAAGTTATTACCTCCGGAGTTACCCGTAGTTGGCGGGCAATTCCATTTTGCTCAGCCATTCTCTCATCCGAAAGAAATTCATCGGCCAAGCCGTATACCAGTAAACATTCTTTGTTACGGAGTCTGTCAGAACTTTCGATAGGAGGTAAATCAGGAGGGAAAATACCTGCCCATAGCACCAGCCTATCGAAAGGAAGTGAAGTCATAGTGGCTAGTCGCGATATGGTTGCCGCTCCCTGAGAAAAGCCAAGAAAAGTAATTTTTAGAGGTTTATTCAATGGCATGATCACCTCCCGGTAAACCGCTGAGAGATAACTGATGTAATTGGTAATGTCGCTTACACGGTCTTCGCGGGTCATCCAGGTAGCACCTACTCTTCCGCTGTAACCCTGCAGATAGTAACGGAAGAGTCCTTCCGGGGCAACTATCAATCTTTTTTCATTTGCAATGGAGCTAAACTTTCGAATGAAGTAGCGCGCCAACTGGCCGTGGCCGTGGCAAACCAGCCATACTTCATCTGTCTGTGGCCCCGCTGTGCCTAGCAGTTCATAGCGCGCATTGAACTCAAAGCCAATTCTCTTTTCCATTATTCCTTTAGATGCTTGTCTGAAAATTTAAAGGGTAGAATATTGTCTATAGACTCAGATTCATACACCTCATTCTTCTCATTGAGCAAAAATAAACGAATAGGTTTTGTTTGCTGGTTCTCGTATTCACTCATCACTTGTCTGCAACTACCACAGGGAGTGGCTAGCTTAAAGCTTTTGGCAGTTTTGGGTTTAGCCACTATGGCCACCATTTCTATTTCTTCCTCAGGGTGTAGGCTTTTGGCAGCAAAGAAGGCTACCCTTTCTGCACACAATCCACTGGGGTAGGCGGCATTTTCCTGATTGTTGCCCTGCACAATTTGGCCATTGCTAAGCCGGAGAGCCGCACCCACCTGAAAATTAGAGTAGGGACAATAGGCCCTTTGGGCTGCTGTTTGTGCCTCTTCCAGCAATTGAACCACTTGCAGATCGGCATCATTTATTGAGTAGACGGTGAGTTTTGAGTTTTTGGTAATTTCTCTTTTTATCATAGGCTTTCTTAAAGAGGGCGATGAATATACAAATCTTTTGGAGGATAGTTAACAAACGGGCGCACTCCCGCTGTAGCAATTTAAGATCTTCCTGTCTGCGAAAGAATCGCTCAATAATGCCTTTTTTAACTGTTTTTTATAGAATCTACTGAAAAACAGTGTGTTATATGGTTTTCTATTTGGCCTTGCCCGGTAATCGCCAAACTAAGTGACTGTCAAATTTGATCTTGGCCCTCATTTTTGCCTAATTCGCTGAACACGTATTTGTGAACTACCTATGGAGAAAATTTTGATACTGGGAGCGGGTCGCTCTTCCAATTCTTTGATAAGCTACTTACTGGATCATGCCAAAGAACGCAATTGGCAGTTGACCATTGCCGACTATGCACTGCAACTGGCCGAAGACAAAGCCAGAGGCCACGAGCGGGCAAAAGCTGTGGCATTAGACATTACTAACGATCAGGAGCGAAAAGGCTTGGTAAAAGAACATGACTTTGTGGTTTCAATGCTTCCGGCCAAATTTCACCCGGTGGTAGCCGAAGATTGTCTGCAATTAGAGAAACACCTGTTTACAGCCTCTTACGTTTCGCCCGACATGAAGGCTATGGATGACCAAGCCAGGTCTAAAGGGCTATTGTTTTTAAATGAGTGTGGATTGGATCCTGGTATAGACCATATGTCGGCTATGAAGGTAATTGACCACATTAGAGAAGAGAAAGGCTTGGAGTTAAGGGCATTTGAATCGTTTACAGGCGGACTTTTGGCACCAGACCCTACCGATGATAACCCCTGGCAGTACGGGTTTACCTGGAACCCCAGAAATGTGGTGTTGGCAGGTCAGGGAACCGTAAAATTTATTCAGGAAGGACGTTATAAATTCATTCCTTACCACAAGCTTTTCAGGCGAATAGAAATGATTCACATTCCGGGGTATGGCTATTTTGAAGGCTATGCCAACCGAGATTCCCTCATGTATTTGGACGTGTACAACCTAAGAGGCATTAAAACGCTTTATCGGGGAACTTTGAGGAGGCCTGGATTTTGCAAGGCTTGGGATGTATTTGTACAGCTTGGGGCTACTGACGACAGCTACCTGATGGAAGGGGTAGAGGGTATGACCCACCGCCAGTTCATAAACTCTTTTCTTTCTTTTAACCCTAAAGATTCTGTAGAGCTTAAGTTGGCGCACTACCTGGGGTTAGACCTGGAAGGGCCCGAAATGCACAAACTTCAGTGGCTGGGCATGTTCGATGAAGAGCCTGTGGGCCTAATGAAGGGTACACCTGCCCAAATTTTAGAACACATTCTCAAGAAAAAATGGACCATTGGCCCTGATAAGAAAGATCAAATTGTCATGTGGCATTTGTTCGATTACGAAGAGGAGGGGGTGACCAAACGTATTCGGTCGGCCATGGTGGCTACCGGAGAGAATGCTCGCGAAACAGCTATGTCTAAGACCGTAGGTTTACCTTTGGCCATCGCCATACGCCTATTCTCTGAAGGCAAAATTGAGTCGAGAGGGGTTCAGGTTCCTATTTCCAAAGAGTTCTATGCACCTATACTGGATGAGTTGGATTCTTTAGGGTTTCAGTTCATTGAGGAAGAAGTAATACTAGACTAACTGGAATAAGTGGGCAAACGGGATAACCTCTTATTATGAAAGACTAATTGTCTTTCTTATTCTTCTTTTTAAAGATGTTGCCAATCTTCTTGAATAGCCCTTCTTTTTTAGGAGTTTCTACAGCCGTGCTGTCAATCTCCAGCCGGGTAGTTTTGGGTTTGTCTGTGTTGACGAAAATTCTACGCAGAAAACCCGCTTCTTTCTCCGGAGCACAGTTCATGAGGTTGAGCACGCGGGTAGAGGGCGGAGAAAACCTGGCATAGGCAATGGACTGATGATCGGTAGAGCGGTTCATTTTCTGCTGAAAGAGCGCATATATGGGCAGGGCAGAGTTAGCCCCCTGGCCCATGGCCGTGGTTCTAAACCCAATGCGATGGTCGTCTGAGCCAACCCAGGTAATGGTAATGAGCCTGGGAGTAAGAGCCACAAACCAACCGTCTTTGTTGTCTTGCGTAGTGCCTGTTTTCCCGGCTATATCATTCGATAGGCCGTATTTCCAGCGTAGTCGCTGAGCGGTGCCCTCAGCTACGGTGCCCTTCATCATTTCTATCATGGCCTGACGATTTTCTTCGGAAAAGACAGGAGTCTCGGCCACTTCCGGTTTAAACTGTGCCAACTCTTTGCCTTTGTTGTCTTCGATTTTCTGAATGAAATAAGGCTTAGCCGGTTTACCAAAATTAATGAAAGAGGTATAGGCTTTGGCAAGCTCCAACATGTTCATTTCTGCTGTGCCCAGGGCAATAGAAGGAACATAGGGTATGTCGGACTCTATGCCCATACGATGGGCCAGATCGATGATTTCGGGTATTCCGGCATCTTCCATTACTTTCACGGCCACGGTATTTATTGATTTGCTCAAAGCAGTTTTCATTGCGTAGTTCAGGTCGTAAGATTCACCTCCTGAGTTGGTGGCCGTCCAGTTATCGTAGTTGGCATATGTAACCTGTTGTCCGGAATAATAATCGCAGGGTTTGGCCCCTTTCTCCAGAGCCGCAGCATACACTATGGGTTTAAAAGTAGAGCCAACTTGCCTCTTGGCCATACTCACATGGTCATATTGAAAGTGTTCAAAGTTAATGCCTCCCACCCAGGTTCTAACCGCTCCGGTAAAGGGGTCTACAGAAAGAGCACAGCCTTGCAAAAACTTTAGGTAGTGCTTCACGCTATCGAGATGACTCGCTTGAACCACTTTGCTACCGTCCCAGTCCCAAAGTTCCATGGGCCTTTTAAGTTTCAACGAATCCTCAATTTGTTTTTCGGTGAGTTTCTGAGCTTTCAACTTCTTGTAGTAGTCAGATTTTCGTACTGCGTCCTGAATAATGGTGTTGTTCATTAGCCAGGGGGCACGTCTTCCATAACTATCTTCGAATTCATCCTGAAGACTGCTCAGGTGTTCGGCCAAGGCCTCTTCGGCCATCTGTTGCAGGTTATAGTCTAATGTGGTATATATTTTAAGTCCACTGGTAAAAAGATTCAGATCGGTATTGTTCTCTTTGTTGTATTCTTTAAGCCATTTTTCCAGTTTTTTCTGCAAGCTGGCTCTAAAGTATGGTGCAAGGCCGTCTTCATGGCTGAAGGATTTATAGCTTAGTTTGAGTGGTTTTTTACTGGCAATTTGTCTTTGCTCATTCATCAGGTAACCGTAGCGTTCCATTTGAGCCAATACCGTGTTGCGTCTGCTTACCGAGCGTTCCGGAAAAAGCCTGGGGTTATAACTATGTGAGGCCTTGAGCATACCTACTATTACTGCCGATTCTTCCAGGGTGAGGTCTTCTGTTCGTTTGCCGAAAAACTTTTCGGCAGCGCTTTCAACACCATAAGTATTGTCGCCAAAAGGCACGGTATTGAGGTATAGCGTAATGATTTCTTCTTTGGAGTAGAGCTTTTCTAATCGTGTAGCGCAAATAGCTTCCTTTATTTTACTCACAGGCATGGAGAATATGCCGTGGTCTTTTCTGGGGTATAAATTTTTAATGAGTTGCTGGGAGAGAGTGCTGCCACCACCGGCCGACTCATCGCCCATAAGTATAGATTTGAAGATAACCCTGAGTAAACTTCTACGATCTACTCCGTTGTGTTCATAAAAGCGTGCGTCTTCTGTAGCAATAAGAGCCTCAATAAGGTGCTTGGGAATTTCTTCAAAAGTGACGGGTTGGCGATCGAAAATAAAGTATTTGCCAATGAGTTCTCCTCCCCGGGCATAAACCTCAGTAGCTTGGCTCTGCTTTATGTCAGCCAGTTGTTCAGAAGAGGGGAGAGGCTCCCAAATTTCCCAGCGTACGGAGAGGTAAAAAGAAAATAGGGCAAGCAGCCCCAGGACAGCGCTAAAGCCTATCCACTTGATCCAGCGTTTCCAGCTATTTTTCTTTTTTCGGCTTACCATGGACTTTGGGAAAAACGTATGTTTCTTGTAATTCTTGCAAAATTATAAGAATAGTTTTCCAGAGTGAAGCGTGAACCATAATTTGCTGGTCAGATGGATGTGCAATCGAAGTTTTTGAAGCGCGATGCGGTGGTAGAAGTAGTGCAGGAACTGTACAAGGCCTCTGTGCCAATGAGCTATGATTTTGAGAAACACAGGCTGGAATGGGAACAGGAAGGTCTTCCCTTTTCCTTTCGGTTGCCTATTACCCTGTTTTTTGAACCCAACGGGCAAATGCAAGAGCAAAAGGTGGTTAAATACCTGATGTTGTTGGTGCAGACAGGAAGCGCCTCTGTAGGTGTATTTAATGGAGAAGACTGCCTTTCGCACAAAGTATTTACGGCTTATATGGTTCGGAAAAAGCAGGGGAAAAGCCAGATAAAGCACTTAAAGACCAAGGGGAAGTCCAGAGCAGGAAGCCGAATAAGACTGGCAAGTGGAATTGAATTTTTCGAGAATATAAACGAGAGGGTTTCAAGGCATTTTCAGGAGCACGAGTTCGACCGTATAGCTTTTAGCTGTTCTAAAATACTTTTGCCTCATTTATTTGGGGCCAAAATACAACCGCCTTTCGAGAAGAAGGACGAACGCCTATACAAAATACCCAAGCACCTTCATCAGCCTACTTTTGAAGTAATGTTGGGTATGCAGCGGTTTATTAACCAGGGGGAACTTATTCTTCCTGCTGTTGTAGACCCGGACGATTTGTTTTACCTGTAAGGTATTATTTGTGGTGATCGGCTGCATTTACAGCAGCACCGATGATTCCGGCATTGTTGAGTTTTTCTGAAACTACAAATGGAGTATTAATTTCTATTTGATCCCGAAACTTATGGATGTGTTTGCTCACTCCACCTCCCAAAATAATATAGTCCGGAGTAAGAATGCGCTCTACATGTTTTAGGAATTTGTTAAGCCGCTTGCCCCACACTTCGAAGCTCAGGTCTTCTCGCTTTCTGGCCGAATCTGCTGCGTAGTATTCAATAAGTTCTCCGTTTTTGTAGAACATACGGCCCAGTTCAAAATTGGGGATAATCTGACCGTCCCAAAAAACTCCGCTACCCAAACCAGTGCCAATGGTTACCACTATAACCAGACCGGCATGATGGTGTCTTCCGGCTCCAAACCGCATTTCGGCTATACCGGCCGCATCGGCATCGTTAATAACAGTTACTGTTTCTCCGGAATACTCACAAAAGAGATCGTCTATTTGAGTGCCCTTCCAGCTTTTGTGCAGGTTGCTGCTATACATGGCCTTTCCGTTGACCACCACTGTGGGGAAGGCCACGCCTATGTTTTCTTTCCAGTTTAATTGGTCTTTGATTTCCCTCACCACATCGGCAACAGCTCCCGGAGTAGAGGGTTTTGGGGTAGCAATTCTAATTCGGTCCGATATAATCTTGCCTTTTTCGGTATCTACAATGGCTCCTTTTATACCACTACCGCCAACGTCTATTCCCAAAATTTCCATACAAACAGTTTAAAGGCGCACAATTTATTGCAAATATTCTAGGGCTGCAATTTAAGAGTGGCTAATCGTCTAATTCCTGAAGCAGGCTTTGGGTGTTGAGAGGCTGGGTATACATGGCTATTTCTCCTCGAGAGTTGATAGGCCACTGTTCTTTGGGTTTGTCCCAATATAGCTCTACACCGTTGCCATCCGGATCGTTGAGATATAAAGCTTCAGATACTCCATGGTCTGCATAGCCGGTAAAAGGGTAGCCTTCATCTAACAGCCTGCGAAAAATAGTGGCCAAGTCTTTTCTAGTTGGGTAGAGAATGGCTGTATGAAAAAGCCCCGGATGGTGACTGGGCGCTGGAGGTTGACCCTTACTTTGCCAGGTGTTGAGGCCAATGTGATGATGATAACCTCCGGCTGAAATAAAGGCTGCCTGTGAACCCATGCGCTGTATAACTTCAAAACCAAGCAGGTGACAATAAAAGTGGATAGACTGGTCTAAGTCAGATACTTTTAAATGCACATGGCCAATTCTGGTGTTGGCAGGAATAGTATAATGGGTCATAAATGCAGATAATAGGGTTGTAGCAGCCCAACAAATTCTTTGGAGTATTCATTCCCCACCTCCCGAATGATAAAGTTTTGCTTTGTTGTATTGATTGGTGTTCGTCCAATACTCACCACTTCTCTAAAAAGAGCAGAGCCGGGCCGGTTATAGATACTCACTTTTTGCTGAGTATATAGGCCCAAATCCTTTGCCAGAGCTTCGAAAACCTGCATTGGTTGTGGAGGCAGAAGTATGTGAGCATTGCCCTTGGGAGACAACAAGCGATTAATGCAAACAGCTAACTGATGATAACCTAGCGTGTTGGTGTGCAGGGCCTGGTTTTTGGCAGAATTTTCTCCCTGAAGATGATTTTCGAAAAACGGAGGATTGCTAATGATAAGGTCATAGGTCGTATTGGGCTCAAAATGGTCTATGTCTGTGTGGAAGAGTGACAATCTGTTTTTCCATGGCGAGACGTAGAAGTTCTCACGCGCTTGTAGAAAAGCCTCATCGTTAATTTCTACAGCATCTATGGCGCACTGCGTATGCTGAGCTTTCATGAGGGCGAGCAGGCCGGTGCCAGTGCCAATGTCTAATATACGATTTGGGTTATGTGGTTGTGAAAGCTGAGCAGAAAGTGCTCCAAAAATACAGGCTTCGGTGGTTACCTTCATGGCACATTGGGCCTGTTCTACTTTAAATTGCTTGAACCGGAAGAAGGTATTTGCCATTGTCGGGTTTACGTTTGATGATTTAAGTTCAAAGCTCATTAAAACCAGAACCAACTTCCCCCAAATCTCCTAAAGGGAACTTGGATACACTGCTTGTCTTTGCCCACATTAGATTAAACTCCTATTTTGAACATTGAACTATCGACTTTGAGCTCTAAGAATAAAGCCCTGACTCAAAGCCTTCATCAATCAGCAGGTTGGAACCTTCTGCGGCTTGTACAGCCAGTTGGTCGCAACGTTCATTTTCAGGAATTCCTGCATGGCCTTTAACCCACTGAAAGCTCACCCTATGCTTGTTGTATATTTCAACAAAGCGTAGCCACAAATCTTTGTTTTTCTTGCCTTTAAAGTCTTTTTTAATCCAGCCCCAGAGCCAGCCTTTAGTTACAGAGTCTATGACATACTTAGAGTCTGAATAGATTTTGACGGGGGCATTGGGTACTTTTATAGCTTCCAGGCCAACAATAATGGCCAGTAGCTCCATACGATTGTTCGTGGTTTTTCGGTAACCCTGAGATATTTCCTTTCTGTGTTCTCTGAACTTCATGACAACCCCATAGCCTCCCGGTCCGGGATTGCCTCTGGAGGAGCCATCGGTGTAGATGGTGATCATAGGTTCGCAATATTGTCTTTGAAGAGCTTAATGGCAATGGAAAGCAGAATTATTCCGAATATCTTCTGCAAAATACCTATGCCGCCTTCGCCAATTTTGCGCTCCAGCCAGTTGGTAGATTTTAAAACCAGATAAACAAACCCCAGATTAATAATTATACCGACAAGAATGTTGAGTTCATCGTATTCTGCCTTAATGGATATAAGGGTGGTTAGGGTTCCTGCCCCTGCAATTAAGGGGAAAGCTATGGGAACTACAGAGGTGTTGTTGGAGGCCGTGGGTTCATTCTTAAAGAAAGCCCTACCCAAAATCATTTCCATACCAATAATGAACATAATGATGGAACCGGCAATGGCAAATGAACCTACATCGATACCAAAAAGAGCAAGCAGGTTGTCTCCGGCAAACAGGAAGAGTATCATGAGGATGCCGGCTACTATAGTGGCTTTTTCGGATTGTACATGACCTACTTTTTTTCTTAGGTCAATAATAATGGGTATAGAGCCAAGAATGTCTATTACTGAAAAAAGAATCAGGGTTACGGATAGTATCTGCGTAAAGTCCAGCATGGCAAAAATGTTTTTGCAAAGCTAGGGAATAGGGCAAAGAATTAGGTTAAGTCTTTCTGTCGAAATCGTTACCTAAATGAACAAATCTTAACAATCCTTGAGATAGTAAAGAGCCATCTCGTAACCCTTCAACCCAAAACCGGTAATCATACCGGCACAATTGGCGGTGATCAGGCTTAGGTGACGGTACTCTTCACGGGCATGGATATTGGAAATGTGTACCTCAACCACCGGGGTTTTAATGGCAGCCACCGCATCGGAAATGGCTACAGAAGTATGGGTATAGGCTCCTGCATTCAGGATTATACCATCGTATGAAAAACCAACTTCGTGTAGTTTGTTGATCAGTTCACCCTCCACATTACTTTGGTAATACTCTAAATCCAGATCGCTGTGTTTTAGCTTCAATTCCTTAAGGTAATCTTCAAAACTTTTGTTTCCGTAGACACTTTTCTCTCTTACCCCAAGCAAATTCAGATTCGGACCGTTGATGATGATGATCTTCATAGGGCTAAAACTAAGACATTTTCCTCATTTTGGAATTGAAGAGATTCAGGACATTTTCCTTTCTCTATAATTTTGGAAGAAAATTTACGGAATGACGCTTCTGATGGAGCTAATTCATTAAACTTGAAAATGGCCTGGGATATATACATTCAGGAATATGAAAACTACCTTAAGCTCGAACGTTCGTTGAGCCCCAACTCTGTGGAAGCTTATGTGCGCGATGTAACGAAGTTTAAGCAGTTTCTGGAGTTGAATAACTCTGAAAAAACGGCTCAACAGGTTACCATGGTTGAGCTACAGAACTTTGTAGAATTCATTAATGAGTTGGGAATGAGCGCCTATTCTCAGGCACGGATTATCTCTGGCCTAAAGTCGTTTTACAAGTTTTTGGTTTATGAAGGTGGTTTAGAAACAGACCCTACCGAACTTTTAGAGTCTCCTAAGCTGGGAAGAAAGCTACCCGATACGCTTTCTGTTGAAGAAATAGATCAGATACTCGCGGCAATCGATCACTCTACTCCCGAAGGAATGCGTAATAGAGCCATGCTGGAGACTCTTTATAGTTCAGGACTCAGGGTTTCGGAGCTTACAGGCCTTAGACTGTCTAATGTGCATTTCGATGTGGGCTTTTTACGCATTTTAGGTAAGGGTAGTAAGGAGCGACTTGTACCGGTAGGCCGCGAAGCCTTAAAGTATATTCGTCTGTACATGGAAGAAGTACGCGTACACCTGGATATAAAGCATGGGCACGAGACGTTTATGTTTCTCAATAGAAATGGTAAGCAGCTTAGCCGTCAAATGGTCTTTATTATGATTAAAAATCTGGTGCAAAAGGCCGGCATCAAAAAGGCTATTAGCCCACATACCTTCAGGCACTCTTTTGCTACCCACCTGATAGAAGGAGGAGCCGATCTTCGGGCCGTACAGGAGATGCTTGGTCACGAGTCTATTACCACCACTGAAATTTATACCCATCTTGACAGGGACTACCTCAGGCAGGTGATTCAGGAATTTCATCCACGGAGTTAGTTCAGGGTTCAAAGTGGGGGAAAATGAGCTTGGGCAAGTGATGAAGCCAAGGGCTCATTAGAAAAATTGGTTTATGGTTTATAATCCAAAGTGATGGAAGGCATTATAAAGCCCACCTTTAAGCGAGAGTGGTAAGGAGGGGTAATTCCTCATTTAGTGGTCGACCCGGAATATTACGTTTGGAGCCTTGAACAGGTTATAACTTCTCTTCATAGGGATGTTTATCTTCTATAGTTACTCCCAGAACCCGGGCAATTGATCTGGCAGTTTGAATTACCTCGGAGTTGAAATTGGCATCTGATCGATCTATTTGAATCTTCTCGCCATTAAACAATACCAGATGTAGCGTGCACTCATCGATAATGTACTTGTTAGGATAATCGACAAGTACTTTTTTTACGTCATCAAATTCGATCCGCTTTTTGCCATAGATGTCCGCTGTTCGCGTGTTTTTGGAAAAGGTAATTTTGCTGGAAGAGAATCCAGAAGTTAAATATTTAAACGCTTGGGGTATAAGTAGAAGCGGGACGAGATAAAAAATAACCCCCCAACTATCTGCAGTGCTTTTGTGACCTCTGATTAGAGTAACATACCATATGATGGTAAATAGAAGAATAAGGTAGAAATTAACTTTAGCCCTTGCCGGATTCTTAATGATTGTAAGTTCAGTGTCTGTATTTGAAATAAGATACCGTTTTAACATTCGAATAATTTAAAATCACCAAATCCGAGCATTAATAAAAAAATACAGACAGCCACTTTGTACCATATACTAAAAACCATGAACCAACAAGCCCCAAACTATAACCACCGCTTGCGCTTGAAGTAGTAGATCATGCCTGCCGCAACAATAACAATAGCTCCCCAGAAAATGGGGTAAGAGTATTTATAACTTAGTTCCGGCATGTGCTCGAAGTTCATTCCATATATACCCGCCATAAAGGTGAGTGGAATAAACACCACAGAAAAAATGGTGAGCACTTTAAGCACATCATTTAATTTATTGGTCATGTGCGTGTGGTAGGTGTTGAGGTTGTCGTTTATGGTTTCCCTGTATACCTCAATGGTTTCAGTAACATTGGTTATATGGTCGTGTAAGTCTTTTAAGAAAGGGCGTGTTTTTTTGTCAATGACCGGAAGATCCGATTTGTTGAAGCTAATCACCGTATCGCGCAGTGGCCGGGCAAAGCGCCTCAGATAGTTAACTTCTTTTTTACTCAGGTTCAGGTCGTTGAGAATGCCCTTATTATAGTTGCCCAGTAGCCGGGCCTCTTGCTCATTGATTTCATCGCCATACTCTTCAATAATCGCCAGGTAGTGGTCCACAATTACATCGAGTAAGGCAAAGGCCAAATAGTCCGATCGTCTGGTTCGAATACGCCCTTTAGCATTACGAAGCCTGTTTCTTACACCATCGAAAATATCGCCCGACTTTTCCTGAAAGGTAATGATGTAGCCTTCACCCACAATCATACTCACTTGCTCAGAGATAATGGCCTCCTGAGCGGTTCGGAACATCTTAGTAGCAATAAAGAAATGGTCGTCATATTCATCGAAAGTAGGCCGCTGGTGTACATTCAGAATGTCTTCCATAGCCAGGTTATGAATATTAAAAGCTTCGCCAATGGTCTTAATATACTCCGTGTCGTGTAGGCCTACCACATTGAGCCAGGCTACATGCCCGTTGCCTTTCACGGTAGATACTTCACTAAGATTAAGGCTACGCTCTTCCAGGTGGTCGGCATTAAACATTATTAGGTCCAGACTTACCTTGTCTACATGCTGCTCGCCCGTATAAATTAGCGAGCCGGGCATTTGGTTGAGCTTTTTAGAAACTACACTGGTTTCAGCTTTCTTTTTTCTTCGCCTCCTTATAGACAATAGTTCGGTAGGGGAAAGGTATTTCAATTCCTTCACGATCGAATCTTTCTTTGATTGACTTATTAATATCGCACTTTAATTCAAAACCCTTCATAGGGTCTTCTGTCCATACACTAGCCCTAAGGTTTATGCTCGACTCTCCAAAATCGATAAGGCGCACCACTACAGGCGGCACTTTACGGGCCTTGTCTTCATCGCTGCGCTGGTCAATAAAATGGCGATGCTTCATGGCCTCTTGTTGAATGATCTTTATGGCCAGGTCTATGTCAGAGTCATAACTGATACCATAGAATATATGGTTGCAGACCTTTTCATCTACAATATTAAAATTATGAATGGTTTCGGCACTTATTACAGAATTGGGAATAACAAGTCTTTTGTTTTCAAAATCGCGGATTACGGTGTGCCTTAGGGTAATATCTTCTACCACCCCGGAGTAGCTGGAGCTTATTTTGACGATATCGCCTACTCTGAAGGGTTGAAAAATAACAATGAAGATACCGCTCACTATATTGGAGAAGGCGGCCTGGGAGGCAAAACCAATAATGGCGGCTATAATACCCGCACCAGCAAAAAGAGTTACACCTAGTGTTTTGAGCTCATCGATGGTAAGAAAAATAACAATGAGGGCTATGGTGTAAATAATAAACCCCAGGGCATTGCTCAAAAATGTGTATTTGGTGGGGTCTACCCTCATTTCATCGCTCGACTTATTGATGAATTTTTTGAGAATAGCCCTGAGCATTCGCAACAGAATGTAGGCAATAAAGAATATGCCTATGACGTAGCTGGCTAGGTTTACCCAACCGTATGATGTATAGTTTAAAAATTCAAAAGGTAACTCCATCAGGCTTGATTAAGGTTAAATGTCATTACCGGAATATCTGACCTGGTAATGAGGTACTCCGTAATGTTTCCCTTAATAAGATCGCGCAGCGACTCGGAGTGTTTCGAAAACAGAGCGATCATGTCCGATTCGTAGAAGTCTGCTGCGTTGAGCAATCCTTTCTGAAGCTGCTTGGTATTATATACATGCAGCTGATGTCCGCTGAGCCCGTGTTTTTCGAACCAGATTCGGCTGCGTTTTCTAATTTGTGGCGTATTATGAAAATTGGCGGGAGTGTTTACAAATACAAACTGTAGTTCGCTCTCAAACTTTTGTGCAAAGGCCAGCAGGTCATTCATTTTTTGAGTGCAGTCATCCTCTAAATTCGTAGGCACCAATATTCGGTTAGGGCTAAAGGTCTCATCGGTGTGATTTACCGTGATTACCGGGTTTTGAGCCAGTTTGGCGATACGCTCCGGGTGGGTTTTCTTAAGGAACTCATCGAACCTCTGGTGTTCGTAGTTGCCCACTATGGTCAGGTCATAGCCTTCCTCGGCCACCAGCTCGGCAATCTTATCGGGTGAACTGTCAATTTTTAATTTATATGAGATTTTCAACCCTTCTGATTCGAGCTTCTCCATGTACTTTTCCATCTTGCGCTCGTTCTGCTCTATAATCTCTTCCAGAAACTTTTGCCCTGTTTTAGACTTACTCTTGTATATACCCAGTTCGTCCATATATACCGCCAAGGCAGCCTTTACTACATGAATAAGCGCAATTTCTGCATTGGTTTTTTTGGCAATGCACTTGGCTACATCCAGAGCTTTTATGGTTTTGTCCGTAAAATCTACCGGCACAAGTATCTTCTCGTACATCTATCTTAAGATTTTTATCAAATTCAGACATATTCGAGTAATCGCCAAAACAATTTTTGGAAATAGTTGAAAGGGTAGCTTAAAATTTCAATTCTGCTTCAACTCACTTATTTTTGCCCGAAATCTTCAGCCTTGTATAAGTTTCTCATTCGTCCGTTTTTATTTCTCAAGAATCCAGAGCCGGCTCACTATTCTACATTCAACCTGATAAAGAAAACATTTAGCTGGCCGGGTGTTCAGGCTATGTGTCGTGCTTTATTTCGATACGAGCATCCTGACCTACAGGTAGAGTGCATGGGGCTCAAGTTTCCAAACCCTGTGGGGTTGGCAGCCGGTTTCGATAAAGATGCGCGCCTTTTCAACGAGTTAGAGGCATTTGGATTTGGGTTTATTGAAATAGGAACTCTTACCCCCAGACCTCAGGAAGGTAACCCCAAACCCAGGTTGTTTAGGCTGCCCGATGATAAAAGCCTTATCAATCGTATGGGATTTAATAATGAAGGGGTGGAGGCTGCTATCGAACGACTCAGAAAGAAGAAAACCCGCGTTCTAATTGGAGGAAACATTGGCAAAAACAAAGTAACCCCCAACCACGAGGCGGTAGAAGATTACGTGTATTGCTACAACGCCTTACTGCCTTATGTAGATTACTTTGTGGTAAATGTGAGTTCGCCCAATACTCCTAACCTGAGAGAACTACAAGATAAGGAGCCTCTTACTGCGCTGCTCAATACCTTGCAAGATCGCAAGCGGCAAGCCGGGGCCAGTCAACCTATTTTGCTTAAGATTGCTCCCGATTTAACTACCTCACAATTAGACGATATTATTGATATTGTAAAGGAAACGGGCATTGATGGTGTTATAGCCACAAACACTACTATAGACCGCACGGGGCTAAGCACTCCGGCAGAAACAGTTGAGCAAATAGGAGCCGGAGGTTTAAGCGGTGCTTCCGTAAGGTCAAAGTCTACCGAAGTTATTCGTTACTTGCACACCAAATCGGCCGGAGCTTTTCCAATCATCGGGGTAGGGGGTATATCTACTGCCCGCGATGCCATTGAGAAGTTGGAGGCAGGCGCAACGCTCGTTCAGGTATACACAGGGTTTATTTACGAAGGCCCGGCAATGGTGAAGAAAATTAACAAAGGAATTCTTCGTTGGAAAAAAGCGCACGATAGAGGCTAGTGCCAATGTGCGGTTTCCAAAATTCATTTTAACTTCGTACAAACTGGTTTAAAATTTTTCAATGGCCCAAAATACCTACAAGTCCAATACATTTAAGAGTAACCAGGGAAAACAGGCTAAGGCTAAAAAGAAGCTACCGCTAAATCTTAAAATCCCCTTTTTGAAGGATAGAAGGTTTCAGCTCTCTCTCGGGTTCTTTCTGTTGTTGGCTTCGGTATTCATTTTCCTCTCTTGTTTTAGCTATTTGTTTACGGGTAAGGCCGATCAGAGTGTTGTAGAAGCCTTTTTCGATAAAGGAGAATCTGTAAAATCTTTGGGGCAAGAGGCAGCCAACTGGATGAAGCTTCTGGGGGCACTCACAGCTCATAAACTCATCTTCTCGTGGTTCGGAATTGGGGCTTTCCTTATTCCTCCCTTCCTGTTCATTCTGGGGTATAAGATTGTGTGGGGCAAAGAACTCATGAAAATTTCACGGGCTTTGGTTACAACCCTGTTCTTCTTAGTATGGATAAGCCTGCTTATGGGGTCAATGATCCGGTCAGACGATTCTGTTTCGGAGTGGAGTTTCTACTCCGGGGGTATGGGATACGAGCTTTCGTTATTCTTCGATGGTCTTTTAGGCTATGGCACCATTCTCTTTCTGGCCTTTACTCTATTGGTGTATGTTATCTTCTTCTTTAACATTACCGAGGTGTTGAGCCTGAAAAAAGCTGCAGTAGGGCCTGTTGAGAAAGACAACTCAATGCCAGAAAGCAAAAGCACAGTAACAGAACCGGAAAGTGAGAAAGAAGAAGCCGAAGAAGATATGGAAGAAGAGCCTGAAGAAGCACTCGAAAACTGGGTGGTAACCGTAAAAGACGAAGACGAAGCAGACTCGGAACCGGAAAAGGAAGAATCGGCTCCAACCATAAACCTTTCTACTACTCCGGCCCAAAATACACCTAAGCCTCAAGTGGAAGAGAAGACCGATGAGCTAGAATTGGAAATTGCTCCGGTAAACACCCCACAGCCCAAGAGTCAGGACAAAGAGCCCGCTTTTGAGGTAGAAATAAAAGAAGCCTCAGAAAAGTTGGTGGAAAAGGCAGGACACTACGACCCAACACTGGACTTACCTAAATTCCAGTTTCCGAATGTAGACCTACTAAATGAATATTCAACGGGTAAAATACAGGTAACCAAAGACGAGCTTCAACAGAATAAAGACAAAATTGTAGAAACGCTTACCAACTTTAAAATTGGCATAGCCAGTATTAAAGCAACCATTGGCCCCACCGTGACCCTCTATGAAATAGTGCCGGAAGCAGGGGTTAAAATTTCGAAGATCAAAAACCTGGAAGACGATATTGCCTTGAGCCTAAGTGCATTGGGTATTCGTATTATTGCCCCAATTCCCGGAAAAGGCACCATTGGTATAGAAGTGCCCAATAAAAACAAAGAAATGGTCTCCATGCGCTCGGTTATTTCAACCGATAAGTTCATGAATTCCGATATGGCGTTGCCTATTGCACTGGGCAAAACCATTACCAACGAAATATTTGTAACCGACCTGGCCAAAATGCCTCACCTGCTAATGGCCGGAGCTACAGGTCAGGGAAAGTCCGTGGGGCTAAACGTTATACTTACTTCCCTGCTTTACAAAAAGCATCCGTCTCAGCTCAAATTTGTGTTGGTAGACCCAAAAAAGGTGGAACTTACGCTCTTCAATAAGATTGAGCGGCACTATCTGGCCAAGTTGCCCGACAATGAAGAACCCATTATTACCGACACCAAAAAAGTAATCTACACACTAAACTCCCTGTGTATAGAGATGGATCAGCGCTATGATCTGCTAAAAGATGCGGCTTGCCGAAACATTAAGGAGTACAACAAGAAGTTTGTAGACCGAAAGCTCAACCCCGAAAAAGGACATCGCTTCCTGCCTTATATTGTGTTGGTTATCGATGAGTTGGCCGACTTGATGATGACAGCCGGTAAAGAGGTGGAAACCCCCATAGCTAGGCTGGCACAGTTGGCAAGAGCCATTGGTATACACCTGGTAGTGGCCACACAACGACCGTCTGTCAATGTAATTACCGGTATTATCAAGGCCAACTTCCCCGCACGTCTCTCGTTCAGAGTAACCTCTAAAGTGGATTCACGAACTATTTTGGACGCTGGAGGGGCCGATCAGCTCATTGGGCAGGGAGATATGCTACTGTCTATGGGTTCCGATATTATAAGATTGCAGTGTGCATTTGTAGATACGCCCGAAGTAGACGAAATTTGTGAATTCATTGGTTCTCAAAGAGGTTATGACTCAGCCTATCTGCTGCCCGAGTTTGTGGGCGAAGATGAAGGTGGAGGAAGAGCCGATGTAGACCTGTCGGAAAGAGATGCTCTGTTCGATGAAGCTGCCCGCCTTATTGTCGCACACCAGCAAGGAAGTACCAGCTTGATACAGCGTAAGCTCAAATTGGGATACAACAGGGCTGGCCGACTGATTGATCAGTTGGAGGCAGCCGGAATTGTTGGCCCGTTTGAAGGAAGTAAAGCCAGAGAGGTTTTAATTCCCGATGAATACAGTTTGGAACAGTTATTGAACAACCTGGGCAATAACTGATTTCGAGAAATTGATAAAAGAATGAAAAGAGTATTAATTGTGATGATTTGGATGGTTGCCTCCTTGGCAGCTGTGGGGCAAAATCAGGATCCGAAAGCCATTTTAGACAAAATGAGTTCGGTCTATAAAGCCATGCCAGGCTTTGAAATAGGGTTCGTGCAAAAAATTCTTAACGAATCGGAAGTTGTGGCCCGGTTAACCGGTGAGGCTTCGGTATCGAAAGAGAAGTTTCGTATAAAGTTTCAAGATCAGCATATCTATTGCAATGGCACTGTGCTATGGACCTATCTTGTAGAGTCTCAGGAATTGACCATTAGTAATTTTGAGCCGGAGGAAGCCGTCATTAACCCCTCCAATGTGTACGATATTTATAAGCAGGGCTTTAGCTTCAAATATAAAAGGCAAGACTCTATAAATGGTGAGCTTGTTCATGTTATAGAGCTAATTTCTACCGATAAGGAATCTGACTTTACCAATGTGATCATGTATATCGGTCAGAAAGACTCTTACCTAAAGGCGTGGGATCTCATTGATTATGATGGAGCCAAGACCGCTTTTGAAGTCTCAAAGTTTACGCCCAACAAAACCTTTCCACAGGGATTTTTCGAGTTTGACGAAGAAAAGAACCCGGTTCAGTACAAAGAAGACCTTCGTAATTAATGAACAAAAAACAACTGTTTGATCAAATCAGAGCCAAGGCATCTTATTTGTGCGTGGGTCTTGATAGCGACATTCATAAAATTCCGGAACACCTACGAAAAGCGGACGATCCGCTTTTTGAGTTTAATAAGCAGATTATAGATGCAACCATAGACTATGCTGTGGCATATAAGCCCAATATAGCCTTTTATGAAGCGCATGGACTCAAAGGTTGGGAAAGCCTTATGAAAACCATAGCCTATTTGCCCGATGATGTGTTTATAATTGCCGATGCCAAGCGTGGAGATATTGGTAACACTTCCAAAATGTATGCCCGTGCATTTTTTGAGCAAATGAATTGTGACGCCATTACTGTTGCTCCCTACATGGGAGAAGACTCAGTAAAACCTTTTCTGGACTTTCCTGAAAAATGGGTCATTCTATTGGCTCTCACTTCTAATGCAGGGGGTAAAGACTTCCAAAATCTTGCCCTTACAGAAGGTGATCAACTCTATGAGCGAGTGTTAAAGAAAAGCCAGGGTTGGGGCTCAGACGAAGAACTCATGTATGTAGTTGGGGCTACCAAAGCGGAAGCCCTTACCAATATTCGCCAGATTGTTCCTAATCATTTTTTGCTTGTGCCCGGGGTAGGAGCGCAGGGGGGGAGCTTGTCTGAGGTTTCAAGGCACGGGCTTAATAGCCAGTGTGGGCTTCTTGTCAACTCTTCTAGGGGCATTATTTATGCCGATGGGAGCGAGTCGTTTGCATCTGTAGCAGGTAGCAAAGCCCGTGAGCTTCAGCAAGAAATGGCTAACTATTTGGAAAAATATTGCTAGATTCATCGGTGTAAGCACACACCGATGATCAAAGAAGACTTTCTACACTTCGTTTGGCAACATCAGTATTTTAACTCCAAAGCACTTAGGACAACCTCCGGTGAACCGGTTGCTGTTATAAAACCCGGAGTGGTAAATCAATTAGCTGGTCCTGACTTTAAGGAGGCATTGGTCGATGTGAACGGAATTCAATGGGCTGGCTCAGTCGAAATTCACATCAAATCCTCCGACTGGAAAGCTCATAAGCATCAAGGCGACCCGAACTACAGCAATGTGGTACTGCATCTGGTTTACTTCAACGACTATCAGGTTTGTGACAACGAAGGTAAACCCATTCCTACGGTAGAACTTAAGGGCCTTATAAAGCCCGGCTTACTCAACCGATATCAGCAAATTATTAAAAGCAATAACCCAATTGCCTGTGCCGAACTTTTTCCAAAGGTGCGCTCGGTTACCAAGCTAGCCATGTTGGAAGCTGCCCTGATTCAACGGCTGCAACGCAAAGGAGCACTTTTTAAGGAGTTACTTGTTAGGAATAAGCAAGACTGGGAGCAATCAGTCTATGAGTGGCTTGCACAGGGCTTTGGTTTCAAAACCAATGCTCAAAGTATGCTGGCTCTGGCACAGACTGTTCCGTTGCGTGTATTGCGCAAGCACAGCGACTTGAAGCAGTGGGAAGCATTGCTTTTTGGGGCCAGCGGGTTACTCAATACCCGTCACACCTCATCCTATGCCTATGAGCTAAAGCGAGAGTATACCTTTTTGGAGAGAAAATACGCTATCAATTCGCAGTTAAGTTTCAACCAATGGCATTTCTCGGGGGTTCGGCCAACCAACTTTCCAACCGTACGAATAGCCCAATGGGCGGCACTTGTACATAAAAACCATAGTCTCTTTTCCCTATTCACAGACTTTTCCAATACCCGAGAGCTACAAAAACGCTTGCAGGTACAGCAAAGTACATATTGGCAGCAGCACTTCAACTTTGGGGTTGAAAACAAGCAAGGCAACGATCGTCTCTCCAAGTCTGCCATCTCCAATCTCATGATTAATACAGTAGCTCCGTTGTTGGTAGCCTATTCCGAATACAAAGACGAAACCGATATGTTGGAGCAAGCCATGAATGTGCTCATGAGTTTGCCGGTAGAAAACAACCATATTATTCGTAGTTGGTATGAATTGGGGTGGAATGTCAACTCGGGCTTCGACACTCAGGGTTTAATTGAGTTGTACAACGAGTATTGTAAGCACAACAATTGCCTCAAGTGTAAAATTGGAGTAGAACTCATTCGGTCTTAAAGGTGCTGAGCCTCAGTAGCTCAAGAAGCTTTTGCCATAACTTACTTTTTGCCATGAAAAGCCCTAACTTTGCAGCCCGCAAATAAAAGCTATGGAAAATCCTGTTATAATTTTTGGTGCCAGCGAACTGGGAAGAGCAGCAGTAGAGATATTTGAGAGCAACGATATCATCGTTTATGGCTTTCTGGACGACAAGGAGGAGCTGCATGGTCAAACCATTGGAGAGCTGGCCATTTTGGGGCATACCGAAGACGATGGCTTTTTAAAGTTGATCGGTAAAAAGTGTGAGGCATTTATTGCCGTAGACGATCGGCCTTTGCGAAAAGGGCTGGTAGAGCTTATTAAGACAAGGCGAAAAATGATGCCCGTAAACGCCATTCATAGCAATACAGAAATTGCTCCCTCGGCTCATGTAGGCCATGGAGAGTTCATCAATAGTGGAGTGGTAATTGGTGCCAATGCCCGTATTGGCGACCATTGCATTATTCATACCAATGCCACTATCGATTATAGCGCCAAATTGGGCGATTTGGTACAGGTGGGAGCCGGCTCAGTTATTGGTAGCGAGGCCGAGATAGGCGAAAACGTATTTATTGGTTCGGGAGCAACCATAGTACCGGGTATTAAAATAGGTAAAAACGCCCGAATAGGGGCCGGTTCGGTAGTAGTGGCCAATGTGGAAGAAGGCCTAACGGTATTTGGAAATCCGGCCAAAGCAGTTTAGTGTTCAAAGGTTCAAGTTCATAGTCGACTTAAAACGTGGAACATAAAATTTTGAACTAAAAATTCACCCTACAAGCAATAGGGCAGAACATATGGAAAAGAAGTATTCAATATTATTGTATTACTGCTACGCTCAAATCGAGGATTATGAAGCGTACAGAGAAGAACATCACCTCTTTTGTATTGAAAACAACCTTAGAGGAAGAATCATTATATCTCCTGAAGGCCTGAACGGAACGGTATCGGGGTTAAAGGAAGATTGTGAGCGCTACATGGATTATGTAAAGTCCGATCCGCGCTTTGCCGATACAGAATTTAAAGTGGAAGCGCACGACCAAATGGCTTTTGCCAAATTGCATGTACGCGTAAAACCTGAAATAGTACACTCCAGTCTTCGGCATATTAACCCCAGAGAAAGAACCGGGGCTTATGTAGAACCCATTGAGTTTAAAAAAATTCTTGAGGAGCAACCGGAAGATACCGTTATCCTAGACGTACGAAGCAATTACGAACACAATGTAGGTCGATTTAAAAATGCTCTTACGCTCGATATTGAGAACTTTCGCGACTTTCCTCAAAAAGTGAAAGAGCTGGAACACTTAAAGGGTAAAAAGATTGTAACCTACTGTACGGGAGGTATTAAATGCGAAAAGGCAAGTGCATACCTTTTAGAACAAGGGTTTGAAAACGTGTATCAACTGCATGGAGGTATAATAAAATATGGGCTGGAAGCCGAGGGTAAAGACTTTGAAGGCAAGTGCTATGTATTTGATAATCGCATTACGGCCGATGTTAACAAGGTCAACCCGACCATCGTTTCGCGATGCCATATTACCGGAAAACCTACCGATCGAATGGTGAACTGTGCCAATCCGGAGTGCAACGCGCACATACCCATGTCGGAAGAAGCAGGGTGGCTAATGGACGGGTGTTGCTCTGAGGAGTGCCGAAAGAACCCGGCCAGAAGACCATACGATGGCACCGGTTATTACCAAAAAAATACCAACCACTATAACCCTTTGAAAGGGGTTAAGAGAGAGCCCGCAAAAATTGCTCAATGACATCACGCAGAATTCCAGAATCTGAGCTCATTCTCAACCCAAAAGGTAGGATATATCATTTGAACCTGGAACCTGATATGGTGGCAGATACCATAGTGGTTGTGGGCGATCCGGAACGAGTGCCTAAAGTGAGTCGCTATTTTGATAAAATAGACTTACAGATCAACAACCGTGAACTGGTTACCCATACAGGGTTTCTGGGTGGAAAGCGAGTGTCGGTGATAAGTTCCGGCATGGGCACAGACAACGTTGAGCTGCTCATGACGGAGTTGGATGCTCTGGTGAATGTAGACTTTCAAACTCGAACGGTCAGAAAAGAACTGCGTCAGTTAAAAATTGTGAGGGTTGGAACATCAGGCTGTATGCAGCCTGATATTCCATTAGATACCCTTTTGGTTTCCAGAGCGGCACTGGGATTGGATAGCCTCATGAGTTTCTATGAGCGAAGCACAAGTGAAGAGCAACAAATCACGGAAAATAAGATTCAGAGAGTGCTGGAACTTCCTTTTAAACCTTACATAGCTGAAGGTTCGGAGGTGCTTTTCGATTTGTTTAAAAGTACAATGTATACGGGCGTTACAGTAACTGCACCCGGTTTTTATGCACCTCAGGGGCGCGAAATAAGATTGCGACCTAAGCTTCCCGGCTTTTTAGAAACTCTGGCTAAAACCGATACCCCTTGGGGAAGGTTTACCAATTTTGAAATGGAAACAGCAGGCTACTATGCCATGGCACAATTGCTGGGTCATGAAATGATTAGTCTGAATGCCCTTATAGCCAATAGAGCCCAAGGCACCTTTTCTGCTCAGGCAGAAAAAACTACTCAGAAGCTCATTGAGCTTACGCTGGATAAGCTCAGTTCTTTTTAGGTTTTAAATTACCCTGAATGAGTAGATTGAATTCTACACAGGTGAGTACACCATTGGTAGAATAGGGGCAGGTTTTGTAGAGTATTTCACCGAATTGGTCTCTTCGGGTTATTACATCATCTCCCTTACAAACCGGGCAGACAATGTGATCTTTCTCGTCACAATTAATAGTGTTCAGATAGAAAAACTTGGCGTTAACATCGGCGACACTCCCCGTGCTTCGGTTGTTTCTAAAAGCCTCTTCGGCCTTTTCTAGCAAATCGAGTGTTTCGCGAGAGTACTGGCCTCGGCTCCCCTTCAACTCTAAATACTTATTGAGCCAATCAATGCTTTGGGCATATTTATTCAGGTAGAAAGAGTTTTTACCAAAGAAAAAACAGAAATCGGCTGAGAGCACATCAATTTTTTCCAAAGCCGTCATAAAGAGATCATCCGCTTTACTATACTGGCCAAGGTCCATAAAATAGACGGCCGAATCGATATGTCTTCGGGGGTCAGTGGTTTGCTGTGCATTTCCTTGTGAAAGCCCAAACACGCAGAGATAAAAGGAGATGAATAGAAGCTTTTTCATGAGAAACAATGTTCCGCAAAAATACCAAACTCTACAAACTAAAAAGCCTCGGAAAACCCGAGGCCTAACTACTTAACAGTATTTAACTCTTTTGGTGTAAGATTTATTTACTAGTGCCCTTTTTCTTTGGCAACGCAATTTTCTTGCCCGCAAGACTATAAATACCAAGACCGGTGGCAATTACAGCAGCTGTGAGTAAAATAGTTTTTGTTTTCATTTTATTTGTGATCTCCCTGTTTTAAGACAATGATTGTACCAAATTTGTTACAGTCGTCAGAAATTATTCTTTTGTCTTAGAAAAGTCTCATCTCTAACACACTCATACAACGCAAAACCCCTACCGGTTGGATTCATTTTTTAAAGAAATTTTTCCATTGGTCATTTATCCGTTTTTGGCGGTTGAATTCTTTCTTATTTTGACCTTCCTGAGAATCAAATGGATATGAAAAAACTACTAACCTTTGTATGTGCACTGGGTATGGCCTTGCTAATGACTCCGCTAAAGGCACAACAGGCCCCTCCGGCCATTGATACCCGAATTTATGACATAATCTCATCTGTGTCAGCCGACCGAATTGAAGCAGATATTCGAAAACTGGCCGGTTTTGGTACACGGAATACCTTTTCCGATACGGTTTCCGATACCCGTGGTATTGGAGCGGCCAGACGATGGATAAAAGCCGAATTCGAAAAAATATCACAAGCCTGTGGAGGATGTTTAGAAGTGTTTTATCAAAAAGACCTGGTGACTACCGAAATGGGAAACAGAGTACCGAAAGATGCCTACATAGTAAATGTGGTAGCGGTTTTACGAGGAACAGACAATCCAAACAACTACGTAATGATGTCGGGCGATATCGACTCCAGAGCGTCTAATACTATGGATTATGAAGTAGATGCTCCCGGAGCGAACGATAATGCATCAGGCATGGCCGGCACCCTTGAGGCTGCGCGGGTGCTCTCTAAGTACAAGTTTAAAAACAGTATTGCCTTTGTGGGGCTTTCCGGTGAAGAACAAGGATTGTTTGGAGGGGCAGGGTTAGCTCGCTATGCCCAGGAAAAAGGCTGGAATATAATCGGTGTGCTTAATAACGATATGATTGGCAACATTGAAGGAGTGGATGGGGTAATTGATAACCGAAGTTTCAGAATATTTTCTGAGCCAACACCCGCCAACGAAACAGACCGTGAACGTGCCTCTCGCAGATTTACAGGGGGAGAAGTGGATGGTAACTCCAGGCAATTGGCAAGGTACATACACAAGCAGGTATTGACCTATATGCCCGAGATGAATCCAATGATGATATATCGGTTGGACAGGTTCGGACGAGGAGGTCATCATAGACCATTCAATGATTTAGGCTATGCCGGTGTAAGAATTATGGAGGCACACGAAAACTACAACCGACAACACCAGAACATTCGTGAAGAAAACGGAATTAAATACGGAGATGTAATCGAAGGAGTAAATTTTGACTATGCGGCCAAGCTCACAGCGGTAAATGCCATCTCTCTAGCTGGTCTGGCCTGGGCGCCTCCCGCCCCTGAAGAAGTAAGAATTGGAGGTGCAGTGCAGCCTTCTACCACTTTACAATGGAAGGCATCGGACGATTCGGATGTAGCCGGATATAAGATTTACTGGAGACTGACCACTTCCCCAACATGGGATAATTTTGTGTATGTAACAGGTGTCAATGAACATACGCTGGAAGGTATTGTTATAGACAACTATTACTTTGGAGTGGCTGCCGTGGGTAAAGATGGCAATGAGTCTACGGTTGTATTCCCTTATCAGCAGATTAGAAGAAGGTAACAACCTGCCCTGGTTCGTAAAATCTCCACGGGTTAGCTAATCGGTGGAGATTTTTTTTATTCTGGGGTGGAACCTTTAATCGTTATCCCTTTCAGGAAATTTAACCTTACCGTATTCATCTACTGTGGTAATGAGTACTACTCCATTGGCGCCTCTAAATCCCATGGGAGCTCCATCTTTCATCACATTTATGGCCTTAATTTCCTCGGGTCGTAGCACCGAAATGTCTTGCCATATTTGCCCGTCTACCAGATATAGGGCGGTGTTGTTGCCATCGTTGCTGAAGTACTGAATGTCTCTGATGATTATGCGTTTCTCACCCAATACGTTTTCAATACGTACGCCCGGAAATTTACCAGCGATCAGCGTGAAAATGTCGGGATAAGTGTGGTAGTCATTGTTGTATTCCAAAAAATTACTGGTGGCGTAAGTCAGTGACTCTCGGGTAAGATGTCCCGAACCAATAGCCACTTCGGCATTTCGTTCACCTTCCAGAAAGAGCATTTTTACATTAAGCTGTTCTCCGGCAGTAACCCGTTTCACCAGTTTTTTAAATCCTGAGCCTTCAAAAACCAGCTTATCGTCTGCTTTGCATTCTAAACTGAATTCACCTCTCATATTTGTGGTGGTAGTTTTTTTAGACTTCTTGGCGGTGACTTTAATGTTGGCAACAGGGGTGTCCTTAAAAGCGAAGACCTTACCGCTTACCTGACCTTCTTGAGCCAGGCTGAGCATAACTGTCAATACCAACAGACAAATGGATAGAGCTATCTTCTGCATGTTTTAATTTATAGAGTTAGGGTTACTTATATAAGTCCGCATGGCGTATGTTTTGACACTTTGCCACTAATTGTGTCTTCACAAATGGCTTTTACAAAGTGCTGTGAAGGCACAGCTTGTAGCTCAAGTGAGCTATTTAGTTTATGTGATCTAAATAAGTAACCCTCTTAATTTATTAAAATATGAGCAGCGAGTCAAAAGATATTGATAGTCAGTGTGTTGATTTATACGTGATCGGCCCACCAGGCATCATCATGGGTGTCTCTTACACCGAAAATTTGCCCCGGAGGTGGTGCGGTTACCATTAGGTTGTCTTTGCGGCCTGCGGCCACAAACTGCTCGGCAGGTTCGGTCCAGCTGTGTTGTGCCAAGGCAAAAGCACCCCAGTGTACGGGCATGGCTTTAGAAACCTTTGCCTCCTTTGCCGCTAGCACCGCTTCTTGCGGAAACATGTGTATTTGATGCCAGTTTTCGTTGTATTGGCCACATTCCATAAACCCAAAATCGAAGGGGCCAAGACGATCTCCTACCTGTTTGAAATGCTTTCCATAACCGCCATCACCACTAAAGTAAATGTTTTCATGAGGCGTTTTAATAGCCCAACCACCCCAGAGCGACTGGGAACGATCGGTAAGGCCTCGGCCGGAAAAATGCCGCGAAGGAGTAAAGGTTATTTCAATACCCTCAAAAACCGAATGTTGCCACCAATCGAATTCTTTGATGTTCGACTCAGAAATGCCCCAGTGTTTCAGATGTCTTGCACAGCCCAGAGCTACATAATATTGCCTGATTTTAGGTTTAAGCTTTTGCAGGCTTGCCAGATCCAAGTGGTCGTAGTGATCATGGCTAAGTAGCATCAGGTCTATGGTCGGAAAATCATCGACCAGTTTGAGGGTGTCTGTTGAAAAGCGTTTGGTTTTGAATGGCGCAATGGGTGAAGCATCAGCCCCCAGCATAGGGTCAATCAGGATAGTCTTACCCATAATGCGCATCAGAATAGCCGAATGACCATACCACACCATTTGTGTTTTTGAAGGTTCAGCAAAAAACATCTCTCTATTGAATGGCGGTATAGGGAGAGGCTGTTTCGGTACTCTGCCTTTGGTTTTAAAAAATTGTTTGTAGAGGATTACCGGCAACGTACGCCAGTCAATATTCATACTGGTTTCTTCAAGGTTTTGAAATCGGCCATTGAGCCAATGGTTCGATTGGGCGTACTGATTTTTTAGTTCGGTGGTCAACCGGCCTCCAAATTGTTTCAACATATATGGCAACTTAAGTCAAGAGTTTCCTCACCCATCGAAAATAGCGAAACGGAGGGTATCGGAAAGGTAAATCTATCCAAGTAGGTGACTTCATAAAGGAGCGTACATGGGAAAAAGTTTCATAACTGTGTTTTCCGTGGTAGTGCCCCATTCCGCTTATTCCAACACCTCCAAAAGGTAGAGAGTGGTTAGATATATGAATGAGTGTGTCGTTTAGGCAGGCACCGCCTGAAGTGGTCTCGCGAAGTAATTGCTTGTTGGTTGCCGAATCGCCAAAGTAGTAAGCGGCCAAAGGTTTGTCTCGCGAGTTAATAAAGTCAATCGCTTCCTGAATCTGACTATAAGTAATTACAGGAAGTATTGGGCCAAAAATTTCTTCCTGCATTACGGGAGCATCAGCCTCTGCAACCTCTAAAAGTGTAGGGCTGATGAATTTGCTTTCCCTATTTACATTTCCTCCATACAGAACTTTCCCCTGATTGAGGTAATTGGCTACACGATCGAAGGCTTCGGGGGTAATCATACGGGCCAGGTAGTTGCTTTCTTCCGGTTGTTCACCAAAAAAGCTTTTCCAGTAATACCTGATACCTTCAACCAACTCGTCTTTAATATTCTCATGCACGAGCAGGTAGTCAGGAGCAATACAAGTCTGACCCAGATTGACTGTTTTGCCCCAGGCAATGCGTTTTGCCGCAAGATTTACTTTGGCCGAATGGTCTACTACGCAGGGACTTTTCCCGCCCAACTCAAGCACTACAGGGGTTAGAGTATTGGCTGCAGCCTGCATTACGATTTTTCCGAGCCTTGAGCTTCCTGTAAAAAATATTTTGTCGAATTTCTGGGCCAACAAAGCCTGATTGGTCTCTTTGCCACCATGTACCATTGCTATATGGTCTTTTGCGAATACCTCGTCTGTAATAGTATTCATAACCTTGTTGGTGTGCACACAGAATTCAGAAGGTTTAAGCACCACACAGTTGCCGGCAGAAACGGCACCAACAAGTGGGGTCATTAAGAGCTGAAAAGGATAATTCCAGGGAGCGATGATTAAAACAACCCCCATGGGTTCGTAGCGGGTGTAGCTGGAAGAGGGGAGTAGATAGATAGGGGTGCTTACACGCCTGGCCTTGCTCCATTTGCGCAGGTGTTTGATATGATAGTCTATTTCCTTAATAACCAGTCCAATTTCTGTAATAAGGCCTTCTTGCGAGGATTTGCTAAGGTCTTTGTGCAGCGCTGCGAGAATATCGGGTTCGTGCTTTAGAATGGTGGTTCTGAGCAATCGGAGTTTTGCAAGTCTCGATTCTACGCTGCGCGTGTGGCCGCTGGCGAAATAAACTCTTTGCTGTTCTACTATTCTGCTTATGGTACTTGCTCCTGTATTCATTGGCCGGTAGTGGTTGCCCTGAAATTTAGCAAAATATAGGTAGGCATGGTTCTGTGCCTTGGGATTCGGTCAAAATCTCGGGCTATTATATTCGCACGAATATTTGTTCTACAAGTATAGAGATAATATATTTGTTCTATGTTTGTAGATGTTTTATAATGAAAGGAAAAGGAAATTACATCGGAGAACTGGAAGAGCTTATACTGCTTTTGGTGGGTATTTTGCGCGATGAAGCCTACGCTGTTTCGGTTTTGAAAGAAATGAAGGAACAGACGGGTAGAGAGCTGAATATTAGTGCTATACATGCCGTGCTTAACAGGCTGGAAGATAAAGGTTGGCTTTATTCAGATATGGGGGGAGCCACCGAAGAACGCGGTGGGAGGCGAAAACGCTATTACCACCTTACAGCGGCAGGTAAAGCAATGCTCGATGAAGTAAAACATCAGAGAGACCAGCTCTATAAACAACTGCCTACCGATTTTGCCTATTCATTTTTTGCATGAGTAAACGGTTCAAGCACAGTCCGCCACGTTGGGCCGATTGGTTTCTCGGCCTCTTTTGTAATCCCGATTTACTCGAGCAGTTGCAAGGCGATGTACACGAACTCTTCTATTGGCGGGTGGAAGAAAAGGGCTATTCTCATGCAAAATGGTCATTTATCTGGGATGTAATCCGACTATTCCGCTGGTCTAACATCAGACGAACAAGAAAACAAGGTCAAAAACTAAATCAAATCGGAATGTTTAAGAACTACTTTAAAATAGGTGTCCGGAACCTGTGGAAGCAGCGAATGCCTAGTGCTATTAATATTATCGGTCTTTCCATTGCTGTGGGCTGTTCCATTGTGGCTTTTAAGTTTGTGGAATTCAGCTATGTAAAGGATAATTTTCATAAGAATAAGGAAGATCTCTTTCTGGTTACACACTGGGAGGAACTAGAATCTAATAAGGGTAGAAACGGAGCTACCAACAATGAATTGACAAGAGAAATTCTTGAATCGGTTCCTGGCATAAAGGCTTCTACCCGCTACAACCGTCTGCAGTTAGAAGCACGGGTGAATAAACAAATCACTTATAATCTTACCCACTTCGTAGATCCGGCCTATTTAGAGATGTTTACTTTTGAGCTTCAGGCCGGAAATCCCAAAACGCTCAATTCGGCCGATCAAGTAGTGATTGATGAGAGTACGGCCATCCGGCTTTTTGGGGAGCAGTCGGCTCTGGATCAGTCCATAGAGCTGAAAATTGGAGAAGAGTGGAAGGTGTTTTCGGTAGGGGCTGTATACAAAGATAAACCCCACAACGGAAGCCTTCAGTTGGGTATTCTGGTCAACTACCAGCACTTTGAGCAACACTTGTCTAAACTAGGGCAGGATGACTGGAGTACTAATTTCTTTATTCAGCGGCAGGCGGGTATCCAACCGGAGTTGTTGTTGGAGTCTATGGACAAGCTTTTGCCTATTTACAACAAAGACAATGAAGATGGGGCATATAGTAATTTTGAGTTAGAGCCAATAACTACTATGGCCAACAATGCCTACGAAATGAGTAATAGTATTGGTTCCGCACCCAACAAAGCTCCTATTCTTACTCTTTCTGCCATTGCTGTATTTATGTTGCTGCTCTCTACGCTCAACTACGTCAATATTTCACTGGCCATGATAATGAAGAGGCTCAAAGAGATAGGGGTAAGAAAGGTTGTGGGTAGCCCCAGAAGACAACTTATCATTCAGTTTCTTTGCGAAAACCTGTTGCTGTGCTTGCTTTCCATGTTCGTGGGACTTTTGCTGGCCCAAGGGTTGTTTTTACCCGGTTTCAATGAAATAGCAGGTGTTAGTTTTCAGCTCAATTTGCTGTCGCACCAGAACTTTTTAATTTTCCTTGCTGCCCTGTTGTTGTTCATAAGCCTGGCTTCAGGTCTTTATCCTGCCGTTGTGGCTTCGTCATATAAGCCCATTTCTATTTTGAGGAAGGCTACTCAAAGAGGAGGAAGGCGCATTCTCAGTAGTGTTTTTCTTACTTTCCAGATGATTTTGGCAATGGTCACCATTGTTGCGGCCGTTATGTTTGTGTATGCCAACCAAGTCAATGAGTCCATAGAATGGGGTTACGACCAGCACAACAAGTTGGTAATTGGTATTCCGGAAAGTGATTACAGAGATGCTTTCCGTGATGTGTTATTGGCCGACCCAAGCGTGGAAGTAATAGCAGGTACTCGATCTAATATTGGGCAGTCTCTGAATGGTGTTCAGTTTAAGAACGGTGAGGTAAAAACCTATGCCGAACTGTTTGAAGTAGGTCGTAATTATCCGGAAGTACTGGGGCTTAAGTTGGTTGAAGGCAGACTGTTCGATGAGAACCTGGAGAGCGATTTTCGGAAGATGCTCATTGTTAATCAATCATTTTTAGAAGACCTGCAGCTCACTTTCGATCCAGATGGTACAACAGTAGTTCAGGATTCGGTTGAATATTCCATAATTGGTGTTGTGGAAGACTACCATTATTGGAATCCCGGAATGGAGATTAGGGGCGCTGCAATGCGCGCAATTCCGGCTAATCTATACACTTCCTACCTTGTTGAAATGAGAGAGGGCAACATCTTTGAACACCGAGGTCGATTGGAAGAAAAACTACAGGCTATGGTAGAAGAGAAGTCTGTGTATGTAGGCATTCAGGAATTGATGTTTGAAGGGTTCTATGACGAAACCCGAGGAATAGGAAATATTATGATCTTTACGGCCAGTATAGCCATTTTGCTGGCTGCCATGGGGCTCTATGGCTTGGTGAGCATCAACATATCCAGTCAGATTAAGGACTATGGTATTCGAAAGGTGCTGGGCGCTTCTTCATTCAACTTGGCTAAAGCCATTGTTTTAAAATTCCGTTTTGTGCTTCTGCTTGCGATATTGGTTGGTTGTCCTTTGGCGGTATTGCTGGTGGGTGCGTTGGTAGATAATGTATATGCCTATGCTCCCGGCATAGGAGTGGGACCTCTGGCAGTAGCGGTTTTTATTCTGCTTTCAGTCACCCTTTTTACTTTCAATCTTCAGATAAGAAGAGTGAGAAATATGAATCCGGCAGAAACTTTGAGAATCGAGTAGCCCATAAACTTTTGTTCTGGCATTAGGATGAAAGACTGTTCCACAGGTAAAAAACCGTATACGCCTCCCAACCGGGCATGGTTTTAAAAAAGGCTCTAATAGCGTCTTCGTTTTTCCGGTCATCGATAAGCCCCAGGTTAAAGAGCGCCTGTGTAAGGCCAGTGTCACCAAAAGGAATGGCTTTAGGGGCACCAAACGACTTCATTAAGACATAGTTGGCCGACCAAACGCCAATACCCTTTACTGAAGTAAGCAGCGCTTGTTGGCTCTCAAAATCGGGTAAAGTCAGCAAACGTTGATGGCTAATGTTGCCCGAAACAAAAGCTTGAGCCACGTTTTTGAGGTACTTCAGTTTGCTTCGCGAAAATTGCTGATGGTTGTGGAGGTATTCCTCATCTATGGTCAATATTTTTTCGGGGCTAGGGAAGTGGTAAAGGTCCATTTCCTTCCATGTTAACTTTTCGCCATAAAGCTCAACCAATCTTCGTTTGAGTTTATGTGCAAAAGAGAGGTTGATTTGTTGCCCTATAATACTCCAGCATAAGGCTTCGAACAAATCGGGTATGCCCATTATGCGCAAGCCATGCAGTTGACTGCTCAGATGGGCTAGTTTTGGGTGGCTTTCCACTAGTGCGTAAAAAGGTTTCAGGTCTCGGTCTGCATCGAACCATCGGCCTACGTACTGCTTTAGTTGTTCTGTTTGGTGGGGAGTGAGGCTTTGAGGAGTTTCGATGATGATTTCATTGCCCCTGCCAGTCAGAGCTACAGGTATGTACTCATTTTCCAGTTTAATTAGCCGAAACACCGAACCATCAATAACCTGATAAAGTATTTCATCTGTGCTTCTGTACAAGGCGTTTAAGCACTTATTAAAATCGAATGGAGGGGAGCAAGCAAGGCTCAGTTGAGTTTTCACAATTCAACTTAGAAAAATATGGTCACCATATGTGAAGACAAATGAAAGAGTTTGAAAATTAATCGATGACATCTCGGGTTAGCCGAATGGTAATGTCGTGTGGGGCTGGCTGATTTCCTCCAAAATAAGGCCATAGCCAATAGTTCTCACCACTTTCACAGTTGTCGGTGCGCGGCATGCGAATGGTATTCATTCCATCTCCAGAATACTCATAATGGTCGGTAGCAATCTTTATTCGGAGGCTTAGGGACTCATTAATTTTTGCCGTACCCATCATTTCAAAGTTAAGTTGCCCTTCCCGGTAAGTATAGGCGAGTATTTGCAGCTCGTCATTAAACCAGCGCCAACCAATGCGGGCGCTTTCGCTCTGATGATCCTGACCACAATCCGAAAACCCTACCAGTTTATTAATGTCGGCCTGATCGGAAGCAACTTCTAAAGTGTATCGGGCGCTTTCATCGAAAAGAGCTGTTACCGATATGCCATTGCCTGAAAAAGGTTCGTTTCGGAAAATAGAACTGTGAGACCCTTCAGGAATGGTAAACACTTCAAAGCCTGTGTCCGGGTCAATGTCTATGCTTTGGTTGCATCCTAATATGCTGATTACTAGCAGTATAAAGGCGTGATTTTTCATGAGTAGTTTGTAGTTACTAAGATAGCGAACTTTTTTATAGCGGGTTCAAAAGTCAACCAGCTGTCCTATTTATGTATGTTTTGATGTAAAAAGTGAGAAATAACTTGCGCCTAAAAATGGATAAGCTACTTTTGTAGCCATGTTATTCGCAAACGCATATTACTACCACTATTACCATGCTACGCCAGCGCGGAACGGTAGTTTTATGTTTTGATTGATTTAAACTCATTGAAAATAGATAAACCCGGTTCCGCAAGAGCCGGGTTTTTTTTATGCTTAAAACTTAGAAAACCATATGAAACAGATTTACGAAAATTACACAGCAGAAGACCAGAAAGTATGGAAGATTCTGTTCGACAGGCAATTTCCTGAGTTGCCCAAAGCGGCCACTAAGGAGTTTCTGTTGGGCCTCGATAAGGTAAACTTTACAGCCGATGCCATTCCCAATTTTGATGATACCAACAAAATTTTGCGGCAACTTACCGGTTGGGAAATCTATGCCGTTCCGGGAATAGTGGAAGACGGTTTGTTTTTCGAGCTAATGTCGAACAAAAAGTTTCCGGCTACAACGTGGGTTAGAAAAATGAGCCAATTGGACTACCTGGAAGAGCCAGATATGTTTCATGACGTGTTTGCTCATATTCCTTTGCTCACTAATCAAGCCTTTGTAGATTTTCTTCAGGCCATCAGCCAATTTGGCCATGAGTGGATTGAAGACGAGTGGGCTATTCACTTGCTTTCTAGAATTTACTGGTTTACGATTGAGTTTGGCCTTATCAGAGAAGCGGAAGGTCTGCGTATCTACGGAGCCGGTATTTTGTCTTCATCAGGAGAAACCAAATATTCCTTGTCCAATGAACCTAACCATTTTGCTTACGATGTAGATCATATTTTAGATACGGGTTACAGAAAAGACCGAATGCAGGAAAACTACTTCATTATCGATTCTTATGAGCAGCTTTACGAGTCGATTCCTGAAATAAAAGAGAAGATTGAAAAACGATTGAAGGAAAGACCGGTTGTATCCTAAGCTTAAAAGATTTCAAGAATATGAGTGTAGCCATTGTGAATTACAATGCCGGTAATGTGCAGTCAGTAACCTATGCCCTGCAACGCTTGGGGGTAGAGCCTGTACTTACCGATCAGGCTGAAGTGCTTCAGTCAGCCGAAAAGGTGATTTTTCCGGGGGTGGGAGAAGCCAGCACGGCCATGGAATTTCTGAGAAAGAAAGGGCTCGATGTGGTTATAAAGAATCTGAAACAGCCTGTTTTTGGAGTCTGTTTGGGGCTTCAGCTAATGTGCAAGCATTCGGAAGAGAATAATACCGATTGCCTGGGTATTTTTGATGTGCAGGTGAAGAAGTTTGTCCCAAAGCTGAAGGTGCCACAAATGGGTTGGAACAATTTGGAGCAAATGAATTCGCCCCTGTTTAAGGGCTTGCCTGATGAGCCCTTTGTGTACTATGTACATAGCTATTATGCCGAACTGAGTGATCATACGGTGGCAGAAACGAACTATGTAAACCGCTTTTCTGCCGCTTTGCAAAAAGAAAATTTCTATGCCTTGCAAGCGCACCCCGAAAAAAGTGGAAAAGTTGGAGAGCAGATTCTACGCAACTTTTTGAAGTTGTGAGAGATAGTAAAAACCGCAAATCGATAGTTATTGAGAGGCAAAAAGAGCTTGTTTCTCAGGAGTCTGCAGCATCAGCCAGGCTAAAAAATCATTGACGAATAAACCCTAAAGATTTCAGCATTGAAAATAATACCCGCAATAGATGTTATCTCCGGCAAGGCCGTTCGCCTTACCAAAGGAGATTATAATCAGAAAAAAGAATACTCAGATAGCCCCTTAGAGGTAGCCCAAAGATTTGAGCAGGCCGGAATTACTCATTTGCACCTTGTGGATTTGGATGGTGCAAAAGCCCAAAAACCTCAAAATCTGGAGGTTTTAGAGGTTATTTCTTCCAAAACCCGGTTAAGAGTAGACTTTGGAGGAGGAGTAAAGTCTAGCGAATCGCTTGAGGCTGTACTCAAAGCCGGTGCACAACAGGTAACAGCCGGAAGCATTGCAGCCAAAGATCCGGAGATGGTTTTCTCGTGGCTGAAGCACTATGGTGCAGAAAAGGTTATTCTGGGGGCGGATGTAATCGATGAAAAAATAGCCATAAGTGGTTGGCAGGAAGACTCGGGGCTCGATTTGTTCCCCTTTTTAGAGCAGTATTTAGCCAAAGGCGTAACTTATTGTATTTGTACTGATGTGAGCAAAGATGGAATGCTTCAAGGACCTTCAATCGAGTTGTATAAGAAGATAATTAAAGAGTTTCCCCAGCTAAAACTTATTGCTAGTGGAGGTGTGGCCGAATTGAACGATTTATATGAGCTCCGCGAAGCAGGTCTTTATGGTGCCATAGTTGGCAAAGCCTATTATGAGGGGAGAATATCTCTGGATGAACTAGCCGCCTTTAATAAGTAGAACAGGCAAAACTGCCTTTTATAACTGAAAACCATAGATCGTATATCTATATCATGCTAACAAAAAGAATTATTCCCTGCCTCGATATCAAAGATGGCAGAACGGTAAAAGGAGTCAACTTTGTGGGCTTGCGCGATGCCGGAGACCCGGTGGAACTGGCGGCAAGGTATGCCTTAGAAGGTGCCGATGAACTTGTTTTTCTGGATATAACCGCCACGGTAGAAAAGAGAAAAACCCTGGTGGAACTGGTAAAACGGGTGGCGGCAGAAATCAATATTCCATTTACAGTAGGAGGAGGCATTAGCTCAAAAGAAGATGTGTCGGCTTTGCTTAATGCCGGGGCAGACAAAATCAGCATCAATTCATCTGCGGTTAAACAACCGGGGCTGATCAACGAACTGGCTCAGGAGTTTGGTAGCCAATGTGTAGTGGTGGCCATAGATACCCGTTGGCTTAATGAAGAGCATATTGTTCATGTGAGGGGTGGCAGAACCCCCACAGAACTGAGGACTCTTGCCTGGGCAAAAGAAGTAGAGGAGAGGGGAGCCGGTGAAATTTTGTTAACCTCCATGGATCATGATGGAACCAAAGCCGGGTTTGCGAATGAGCTGACGGCCCAAATCTCAACCATGGTATCTGTGCCCGTAATAGCCTCGGGTGGAGCAGGAACTATGGAACATTTTGTTGAGGCCTTTTCGAAGGGCAAGGCAGACGCTGCTCTGGCCGCTAGTATCTTTCACTTTAAGGAGATTGGAGTGCCCGAGTTGAAGACATATTTAAAAGAGAAAAACATCCCTGTAAGAATAGAACAATGAGGAAGCTAACAGACATAAATCAAGTAGATTTTGAGAAGGAAAATGGGCTGGTGCCGGCCATCATCCAAGACCTTAAAACGGCCAAAGTACTGATGCTCGGCTATATGAATAAGGAGGCTTTGGAGAAGACTCTCCATACCGGAAAAGTTACATTTTTTAGCAGGAGCAAACAGCGCCTGTGGACTAAAGGTGAGACCTCTGAAAATTACCTTCAACTAAAGTCGGTGGCCGTAGATTGTGATAGCGATTCTCTATTGGTTTTGGTAGAACCAAAGGGGCCAACTTGCCATACAGGATCCGATACCTGCTGGGACGAAATCAATGTGAACAACATCCAATTCCTTTCCTATCTCACTCAGGTTATAAAGGAGAGAAAGCAGCTGCCGACCGATGAATCTTACGTGGCCAGACTATTCTCAAAGGGAATAAATAAGGTGGCTCAAAAGGTAGGAGAAGAGGCGGTAGAAGTAGTGATAGAGGCTAAAGATAATGATGATAAGCTGTTTCTAAACGAGTCGGCTGACTTACTTTTTCACCTAATGATGCTCCTTGAGGCCAAAGGATATACGCTAAATGAGGTAGTTTCTGTGCTTAAAGAAAGACATGATAAATAGTTTGGTAACTGTTTGATTTAAAAGTAATTAATTAATTGAATTTAGATTAGTCTAAAAATAAAATTAGAATAAAGTAAAGTATTGTTTAGTCTTATGGTTCGTAGTGTTTAACTTTGTCGAAATATTTTGCTGCGATGAAGGCTGTTTACGTTGTACTGATACTCTTTTGTGCTTTCCAAATTCAGGCACAATCTGTGATAAAAGGAAAGGTAGTGGATGGCGATGGCCCTGTAGCCGGTGCAGTTGTATTTGTTCAACAGAGTAACATATCTGATGTAACTGACGCTCAAGGGCGGTTCCGGATTGAAGTGGCCGAGGCCTTGCAAGTCACACTGGAAGTTCGATTTGTGGGCTATAAAAGAACACTCAAAAAGCTTAATCTCAAGCAAGGTGAGACCCTGGAGATAGAGCTGGTTTTAGAGTTGGATGTGCTGGGTTTAGATGATGTGGTGGTAAGTGCCAGTCGCTATGAAATAGACAAAAAATCAGCACCAGTTGCGGTGAGTGTAATCGGTCAAAAATTGTTCAATGCTACCCAGTCTCAATCGCTGGCCGATGGCCTCAATTTTCAGTCGGGAGTAAGAGTTGAAACCAATTGCCAGAACTGCGGATTTACCCAGGTTCGGTTGAACGGATTGGAGGGGCCTTACACACAAATTTTGGTCAACAGTCGGCCGGTGTTCAGCGCGCTAATCGGGGTATATGGTTTGGAGATGATTCCGGCATATATGATCGAGCGGGTAGAGGTAGTAAAGAGCGGAGGTTCGGCACTATATGGTTCGAATGCCATTGCGGGTACAATCAATATTATTACGAAAGAGCCGGTTCTCAATACCTGGGAGGCCAGAAGTAGTTTTGCTTCCATTGATGGACGAGCCAGCGACTGGAATCACTCTGTCAACGGCTCCTATGTTTCCAATAGTTTGAACTTCGGAATCACAGGCTTTGCCACCAGCCGCAGTCGCGAATCTTTCGATGCCAATAACGATGGTTTTACAGAAATGGTGAATCTGCAAGCTGAAACGCTAGGGCTAAAGAGCTTCTATAAGGTGGGGCGAAACACAAAGCTCTCGGTAGATTTTAACTACATCAATGAATTTAGAAGAGGAGGAAACCGGCTGGATTTGAGGCCTGAGTATACTGATATTACCGAACAACTCGACCATGAAATAGTGATGGGAGCTTTTAATATCGATCAGTATATTGGTGAAAGAAACAAGCTTTCGCTATATACCTCCATGCAGCAAACAGATAGAGGGAGCTATTATGGCGGGTTGGGAGGAGCCAGAACACCTGAAGATAGTCTTTTAGCTGCCAATGCTTATGGTATTACCGATGATATGAGCTGGATTACAGGTTTGCAATGGGTTCATTCCAATGATGGCTCTCATTCATTCACTTCAGGTATTGAATTTCAGGAGAACACCACAGACGATGGTATTCCCGGCTATAACCGTGTGGTGGACCAGTCGGTGAAGAATATAGGCTGGTACGGACAATGGGAGTGGCAGCTTAACTCAAAGTTAAAGACCCTGGCAGGGGCTCGTTTCGATAGATCTTTGGTAGAAGGCACCTATCAGGTTGGCGATTTTGATCGAACCATTGACAATGATTTTGGAGTGATTAGCCCACGATTTACGCTGCTCTATTCTTTCAGTTCCAATTGGCAGTTTAGAGGGGGCTATGCTCGCGGCTTCAGAGCTCCTCAGGCGTTTAATGAAGATTTGCACATAGCTTCGGCCGGAGGAGAACCCGTATTCGTTTTGCTCTCCAACGGGTTGGAAAAAGAAACTTCCGATGCCTACACCGGTTCGTTGAGCTATACCCGGGCAGAAGGGCAGCGGCAGTTTGAGCTGAACTTGCAAGGATTCTATACCCAACTCAACAATCCCTTTGTTTTGGTAAATACCGGGAGTCAGTTGCCCAATGGTTCCATCATAGAAGAAGTTAGAAATGGTGAAGGGGCTTTGGTAAAGGGACTAAACCTCGAACTTAACTATACCCCTTCGAGCCGATGGGTGGCTCAGTCGGGTTTTACCCTCCAAAAAACGCGTTATGAACAAGAGCAAGTACTTTATGAGCCGGAAAACCCGGGAGAAGGGCAGTTGGTGACAACTCAGCGATTTACCCGTATGCCCAATGCATACGGCTTTTGGAACCTGACTTATGAAACAACTACAGACTGGCAGTTTTTTATTTCCAATGTAGTTACAGGCCCCATGGTGGTGCCTGAAATACTGCAAGAAAGTGGTGTGCTGGTGCTGCGTAATTCCGGTTGGTTTTGGGATACAACCCTTAAGGCATCGCATCATTTTCACATTGGTAAGAATCTGCACATAGAACTGAGTGGGGGTATTCAGAACCTTTTCAATAGCTATCAGGCCGATTTTCAGACCGGGCCCACAAGAGATTCTGACTACATCTATGGCCCCGGACGTCCCAGAACCTATTTTGTCAGTCTTAAACTGAGCAACAATGATTAAATCGGGGCTCATCGGGTGTTTGTTGTACTGTAGCACGACCGTTTGGGCTCAGGTCAACTGGATGAATTTTGAACAGTTGGATAGCGCCCTGACCAAAGCCCCAAAACCTACCGTGGTTTTTCTTGAAGCCGAGTGGTGTGCCTACTGTAAGAAAATGCAGAAAGAGGCTTTTACCTATACAGCGATACAGCAATTACTGAATGACAAATTCTATGCGGTGAAACTGGATATCGAAAACCCAAACCCGTGTGTTTTTGATGGAAAGGTATTTAACGGTGCTTCTAATAAGGGCTTTCATGAAATGGCCTACCTTTTTGCCGAAGAGGGCGAAGTGCCTGTTACACCAACCCTAGCTATATTGGATATGGAGTTCAAATTTTTGACAATTAAAAGGAACTACCTCTCCAGAAAAGAGCTACTCAACCTACTACGTAAGGCCCATTAATTTTATACATTTGTGGCTTATGAAACAGGTAAGTCAATTCATTTGTGTGCTGTGTTTTATGGCACTGGTTGTACAGGCCAGAGCACAGAATATTTACACAGACAGGCCCACCCAAACCACCTCTTCTGCCATTGTTCCCAAGGGAGTATTTCAGGTTGAAACAGGGTTTTATTTGTTGGAATATTCGGTTGCCACTATGCAACCGAATGGCAATAGCAAATACCAGTATTTCTCTCTAAACAATACTCTGCTACGCTACGGTGTTTCTGAACGGTTTGAATTGCGCTTTTCCCAGGAAGTAGGTAAAAGAAGACAGGTAATTGATGGTAATATTCTCTTTGTGAACGATGCCCAAGTGGCTCCTACCATGTTTGGCGCCAAGGTGGGATTGGTTAAGGATAATTCTTCCCTACCGGATATAGGGCTTATTGTAAGTGCCGGAGGCGGGATTTTTGAAGAAACCCAAAGTGGCCTTCTTACCGATATACGGCTGGCAGTAGATGCCCCTCTGGCTGAGTCGCTGGCTCTTTCGGCCAACCTGGGAATGACCCACAACAATGGTTTTGAAAACAGAAATACCTTTTACACCCTCATGTTTGCCTATGGGCTCAATGATAAATTGGGAGTGTTTATTGAATCTTATGGAGGATTTCCAAAGGTCGGACAAAGCGAACATGCCATGGATGCCGGCCTTACTTATTTGCTCAGCTCCAGTTTGCAGATAGATGTTTATGGCGGTACTGGGCTTTCAGACAGTGCTTCCAACTTGTTGTTGGGCTTTGGTTTGAGTAAACGATTTTTAAAATAGAAAATATATGAAGCAAGCGGCTGCTAAGATAATGATGGTTCGACCGGCACATTTTGGTTACGATCCATCTACCGCAGAAACAAATTCATTTCAACAAACAGAAGGAGCAGAGCAACAATATGCAATTCAACGTCAGGCCGTAGAAGAATTTAATGGTGCGGTGGCAACCCTAAGAGCTGCGGGTATCGATGTGGTGGTGATTGACGATACCGATGAGCCAAAAAAGCCAAATGCGGTGTTTCCGAACAACTGGGTTTCCTTTCACGATGGTCGTGTAATTCTATATCCCATGTTAGCAGAAAACAGGCGATGGGAAAGACGAATGGATTTGCTCGATGAGTTAGCTGAGGCAGGAGTACCTGTGAAGGAGGTAATAGACATTTCGAAATATGAGGCCGAAGATAAGTTTTTGGAAAGTACGGGAAGCGTGGTCATAGATTATGAAAACGACCTGGCCTATGCTTGCCTTTCTTCGCGAACGCATAAAGACGTTCTCAATAAGCTCTGTGAGCTCAACGGTTATGAGCCTGTCCTTTTTGAGTCTTTTAATAAGGAGGGAGTTCCAGTATACCACACCAATGTGGTTATGTGCATAGCCAGTAAGTATGCCGTTATTTGCGCAGAGTCTATTAGAGAAGACCAGCGTTTTGATGTCTTGCAAACGCTTAAAACAACCGGTCATGAGGTGGTTGAAATTACCATGGATCAGATGTACGGATTTGCCGGTAACATGCTGGAGGTTGAAAACCAGCAGGGAGAGTCCGTTTTGGTAATGTCGCAAACGGCCTATGACAGCCTCACAGAGTCTCAAATACAGTGCCTGTCGGCACATTCTAAAATTCAAACCGTACAGATTCCTACAATAGAAAAGTTTGGTGGTGGTAGTGTGCGCTGTATGATGTGCCGCGTACTGTAAAGGAGAGCGTACAGTACAAACAAAGAAACCAGGCTGTAATGGTATGAATTGGTCTCGGGGCAGGTCTATCTTATTTGCCCCCGGGCCCATATGGCCATTGATTAAGAAGGGGGAATACCTTTTTTCCTATAGAATATTTTCCCGGAAAACGTGGTGCATAAAATTATTGTTAACTATCTGATATTTAAGAGGTAAGGTTTGATTATGATGTCTTTCTTACTAATTTTGCACCTGCTTTTGAGAGAAGGGTCTTTGAGATGATTAAGGTTGAAGTGGTTGATAGTTTAAAGCTGGTCTCCGGCAAAATTGAAGGAGACCTGACCAAAGAAATCGCCAAGAGGTACTTTGAACAAGTAGGGAAGATTGCAAATCAGAATGGGTTGAATAGAGTGATAACTGATTTGCGTGAGGCGAGCCTCAAGGCTGATGAAGTCGATATGAGTGAACTTTCTCAAGAGCTTGCTCAGCTTGGAGTGTCATCTTTTTACAAACGTGCAGTTGTGGTTAGGGAAGATGTAAAAGGATACAAACAGTGGGAGAATCATAATCTAAGTGCAGGCCATAGAGATATGCGTTTGTTCGTAGATCATGAAACGGCTATGGAGTGGTTAGCTGAGTGAAAATTTGAGGCTGTCGGGTAGGGCAGCCTCTTTTTTTTGTCCTTATTTTGCCCTTTTTCTTTAGTTTAGGCCTTCAGTACTTTTTTAAATAATGCACCGGATTTTCCCGCGCTATTCGGTCGAATTCAAGCTCCGTTAATCCCCCTCTTAACTGCGCCAGCAAATCTTTTTCAGAAAAGTGATTACGCACCACGTAAAAATCAGTGCCAAATAATACCCGTTGGCTCAACTGTGGATTTATATCAGGGTTAATGGTCTCCTTAAGAAGAGGAAGTATTCTGGGCTTACTCAGTATATAGCTAATGTCGGCATATACATTGGGGTATTGCACCATAAGGCTGCACATAATGGAATACCAGTCTACAAACCGCCATACCTGCGAAAGGATGTTCCAATTGATGCTTGAGTTTTGGTTGAGACGAAAATCAATACCCCTACTTCTGTCCTTAATTAACTGTTGCGAAAAAGAATACCGGTCCGATTCCAAATACTTTACCCATTCCTCTTCACCTCCAAAGTGAGCCAGGCATACCTTTAGGTGAGAAAGGTGGTGAGCCAATGGGGTCTGCTCATCTACATATCCAAAAAGCTCTTTAAGGACAGGTTTGGTCGATTTGGCTACCAATGTTCTCAACAGAGGTTCGCTGAGCAGGCACAGATAGTTGAGCGGATGGGTGAAATTGATACTGAAATCGTAGTTCTTTTTTTCAGGAAGGCTCAGCGGTCTCATATTTCCTTTGCCATCAGACTCCTGAAAAACCGGATGCTCATTCCATTCTTTTTTCTTTTTACCTCTGTAGAAAATTGTGCCTGCTATAGCGTGGGTCATTATAGGAATCCCACGGTCGGCTGCATATTTCCATAAGGGCAACAAGTCTTCATCGAAAGGATAGTAGCCCAAGGCAGGGTAAATTTTAAATCCGCTGAACCCTTGAGTTTCTATGTATTCTTTAATAGCACAATCGTTCAGGTTTACTTTTCCATTGTCTACGGTATAGCTAAAGAATGAGTCGCCTTCCTCTCTTATTCTTCTTGGGTCTATGAACACAAAGGGCTCGAGCCACTGCCCCGAACTGCTTTTCTTCAACTTTACCAGCTCAGCCATTTGTTGTTTAAAATCGCCTTGAGCGGGCAATTTTCCAGCTTCCATGTATTTCATATCCATGGGTAGTACTACAAATCGGGTTCCTGAAGGATATTGATTTTTTAGACGTGTAAACACTCCGCTCTGCGTTTTATACAAGGCAAACCGGCCTAGCAACAAGTATCTTTCTAATAATTCGAAAGTGCGTTTGCCGGGAATAAACCGAAGGAACCTCCAAATGAGCTTAAGCAGTGTAAAAATGATCTTGCGCGAATTAGGAATTAAAAAAACAACGATTACTACCAGACTGATTTGCCAGACCACAGAGGGGTGCTTTAATACCACAAACCATTCGGTTAAACGTGCCTGAAGCTTTTCGATTTGCGCTAAGAACCCGCTACTTGCCGGGCTTATGGACGAAAGCCAGGAAACCAGAACAAAGAAGGCATTAATAGATAGCCAAAAGGCCAACACTTTGAGAAGAATACCCGAGAGTATGTGGTTGTTGATGGCTTGAATAAAGTCTTTTACGCGGTTGTAAAGCGAGTTGGGGGCATATTTCTGCCGACCGCTGAAGCGAAGCCATTTCTTAATGCCCGAAGTGATCCATCGTAGATTGATAAGATAATAGAAAGGCCAAAACACAAATGATTTGGCTAAAAAGGGAGGCACATGGTCGCGGGTGAAAATATGCGTATGACAATTGATGATTTCTTTTTTGGCTGAAGGCATAAGGTATGTGCGTTAGGAAATGGAAATTACAAAAAAACAACTGTCGTTCAATGGGTTAGGAAACTGTTGAATCGTAGAATTTACGCACAAGTCCATTTGATAACTTTATCAAGCAAGGTGGGTGAATGCTTAATAGGTGTAGAGGAGTGAATGGCTAGGTGGTAAAATTAAGCCGGTCTTGTAATGCAGAGCTACCTCACCACTAAGTATATGGTTAATGCTTTTTTTGATAAAAAGAACAGGAGTCAGTTTATTGTAAAGCGACTCCTGTTACAAGTTATAGCCAGTAATGAACCGTTTTTAATCTTTATTAAGGTTCATTAGTGAATGAAGTTTTGCTTCAATAGATCACTTCTAAGAAACCTGGTTTAGGTCTTAGTCAAGTACAACACAATATAACTGTGCTTCTTTGGATCCTTTGTAGTAAACCAATAAATGGTTATTCATTACAATGGCTGAGGGTGGAGCATCTGTCTTAACCAACCTTTCCTTTATTTGGGTTGGGCTTGGAGACCAACTCGTGCCATCAAAACTTGTAACGAATAGGCCCTGTTCTGATTTGCCACTACCTTGAAATACTATATATAGTTTGTTCTTGAAGACAACAGCTGCCGGGGTACTTGAAGTTTGGCAGTTAGGGACTGCCTGGGGTGCAGCCCCTCCAAGTTTACACATAACAGTCCCGGAGGTTTGACCAATGCTTTTGTAAATTATCGTTTTAATGCCATTGAATTTAATCACGCATGGTGTTGTGTCTGTGGCTTCGGGTAGTAGATTGGTAATGGTTCCAGAAGCCTCGGGGATTGTTGTTTCCAATTGCCAGATAGATGTAGTACCTCCCGACCCTTTATATATCACATCAAAAGATCCATCACCTGTATACAATGAGGGCGTTTTATCTGTGGTCGCGTCTGATGTATAGGTTACAAGCCCACCAAATTGATCTAGCTCTGGGTTGCTTGAGTTTAGATAAAGGTTACTATTACCATTGCCTTTAAAGACAGTCTGAATAGCGTTATTATAACCTATTGCTGCCGGTGGGCTGTCGGTGGTCATTCTATTCGGGAACATATGTGGTTCTCGGTACCAACTGAGCCCGTCAAGTGAGGAAGTTACAAATAGGTTCAGTGGGAAATCATTACCGGCTTGCCGGTATACAATGCAACTAACATTTAGATTAACATCTAAACATTTATATGTGGATACCGCCACCTGTTCTTTTGGTTGGATGAAGGCCGGCAACATACCCATGTCAGAAACCCATTGAATGCTATTTCCTCCAAAGGGAGCAAATACACCTTTGCTCCTAACTTGCAAAAAGCCCTCATTGCTAAGTATTGCATAATTTTCACCTTTGGTAGGTGCCGACCAAAGGCTATTTCCTTGGTCATCTACAACTTGCAATTGGCCATCCGTATCAAAATTGAGGGAGCTCGCAGTGTTTTCCTTAATATCGGTTGACCAAAACACGGTTTGATCAGCCCTTCTTATAATTTGAAGGTTTCCATCATCTGAGAAACTTAGATAAAAAACACGATTGACCGAGTAAAGACGATCATTTCTGCCAATGCTTGTGACTCCGGAATCAGCATCTAAAATGAAATAATCTTTCCTGTTCGGCTTAAAAAGATCTGTATTATCCGAAAAACTATTAATGGATTGAGTACCCATTGGTGAAGTTTTTAAACTTAGCCATTTATCAATAATAGCGTCAGGATAACCCATTGTTTCACAGTAAGCATTGATGGTTTTAGGGTGATAGTAATGATGAATAAAATCGTTTGCGAAGGCACCTAGGTAACACTCACTTTGGTGTGCATTTACAAAAAATCCATTGTTGGGGTTGTAATCACTACGCTGGGTTAATATGACTGTGTCACCATCTTTGGCAGTCATATTTACATAGTTCAGCATGTAGTGATCTTCACATGTCCAGCCTATGTATTGTGTGGATATTCTTTTTTCTATTGATTTCTGCCAATTCTGGTCTAGCTGTTTTGCATAGGTTTCGGCTGTTGTGGCAATAGTTCCAGGATGTTCCCCTGTTCTGGTGAGGTTTTCATACTGAAAGTACTGATCAGGGATTTTGTTCATTTTGTAGATCATAGCTTTATCTTGAAGAATAGCTAAAGCTAGGTTGACTCCAAATATGTAAACCGGAATACCAGCAATGGAATGGTCTTGAGCTAGCCTGGTCAAGTTATGCTCTGAAGCTCCTTTATCTCCAATGAGAGAATTTAGTGATTCGTTTAGAATTTGAATGAGGTTCTGACAGACGGGCTCGGTCCATTGGTCATCTCCATTGACTTGAGGGTTTGGAATTGGTAACGCAGTCTGGTAGTTGTCTTTAATGTTTTCTGTCCAGGTTGCATAAATGTTAGTTGTTATGTTTTTTAGATCCTGCTCGTTGACTACTTCCCTCATGATGTCTTCAATCTTTGTATAGTCTATCGCATTTTGCTCTTGAGGAGGGAAGAAATAGTCAAAAAAACCTCCAACAACCATGGTTGCAATTCCACCGGTCATTATTCCTAATATTTCAATCGATGCCTTTTCTGCCGCTTCTTTGCTGTACTTTTTAACTAGGGCTTCAGCAATTTTACCGGCTGCTGTGGCAATTGTGTTTTGGTAATCAGTTAGTTCAGCCTTGTGAACTTCTGTTTTTTCTAGTGTGCTCATTTTGTTTGTTAGTTTATTGAGCCACTAATGTGTTGAGATAAGTTTTTTAATAAGAGAAAATGATGGGTGAATATTCAGCCGTCAGGGGTCAAATTCTCGCCAAATTGAGCTTGAATTGTATTTTGAGAGTAAATAGGTGGGTGTTAAAATAAAATAACCTTGTAAAATATTGCACCTGTCAATTACCAGTTGTCGGTTATTGGTGGTACTTAAGTTCAACCTACAAATAAAAAAGAGGGTATTTCAAAAACTTCAAACTGATCATCTGAACTTGTCTACCGAGACAGGTAGGCGCGTTCAGGGTGATGCTTGCTTAGCTTTTTAAATACCCTCTTTTAGGTTCGTTATCTATGAGTTTTTGCGATTGGAGCTAGAAGACTTCAGGCTTTAAGCCCCCAGTTATGGTTTAGAAAGCCTAAGCTCTACCACCCCCAATCAAGGCTTCCTAATACTTGGCCGGAGTACCGGCAGGAGGTATGCTCTTGCGAATAAACTCACGAATATCTTCATTGGCTTTCTCCAGATCTTCCGCTCTAAGGTACATCATGTGTCCACTTCGGTAACCCTTAAAGCTAAGGCGGTCTTTCAATTTACCACTTGGGTCTAAGTGCCACATGTTGTATTTGGCATTGTAATATGTAGTAGCTCCATCGTAATAGCCCGACTGGGTCATTACATGCAGGTAGGGGTTCATGGCCATGGCCTGCCGCAGGTTCTCACCCGTATTGTCTCCGCTTCTATCCCAAGGGCTTACCGGACCGAACATGTTGTATTTAATATCGGTTTTGTAATTGAGCACATTAGGGAAATAGTAGTTAATGGCCGGGGTAAAAGAGTGTAACCAACTGGTGAGCTCCGAATTGAAGTCAGGACTTGTCCCTGCGTCCATTCGGTCGATACCCTTATATCGGGAATCCAGTCGTCCTACAGTGAATCCTTCGTGCCTGAGCAAATCTTTCCAGAAGAAATTCTCCGGTACATCCAGGTTATGTTGTCTTACCACTTCTTCATCGAGACCGGAGTATCGGGCGAACATGCGAATGGCTTCGTTCTTTTCGCTGTCACTGGCCCAGGCACCTTTGGCAATTACCGGAAGTAATTCGTTTTGCGTGTATTGCTCCGACATTTCCAGTACTTCCAGCAGGTCTTTGCTCTGCAAGTCAGAAGGTAGCTGTTTGTGATACCAGGCTGCAGCGGTATAGTACGGAAGTCTGTTGGCCATTTCTACAGGGCCACTACGGTCGATACCCAATTCGGTAGGCGATACTAATATAACCCCGTTCAGGTACATCCAGTGGCTGCTTTGCAGGCGATATGCCAGGCCGGACACCCGTGTGGTTCCATAGCTTTCGCCAATCAGGTATTTTGGAGAGTTCCATCGGTTGGTTCTGCTCACAAAGGTATTGATCCACTCAGCCAGGTAGCTGATGTCTTGATTTACTCCGAAAAACTGACGTCTGTCGGCTTCCGGGTCCACGATTCGAGAATAGCCCGTATTCACAGGGTTTACAAACACAATGTCAGCCACATCCAGAATGGAGTGGGGGTTGTCTTTCACACCATAGGGTTGAATCGGGTAGCCTTCGTCATCAATCTTGAGAATTTTAGGTCCGGTGTAGGCCAGGTGCATCCACACAGAGGCCGAACCTGGTCCACCATTGAAGCTGATGACCAGAGGCCTACGGTCTTTGTCCGTTACATCTGTTCGTTCATAATAAGTATAGAAGAGGGTGGCCACCGGTTTACCGGCATCGTTCCACACGGGTTGTGTGCCGGCAGTAGCTTCATACTGAACTTTTTTACCTTTAATGGTTACCGCATGCAGGCTTTTAACGGCCGATTCTATTGGGATATGTCTTTCGAACTCCTGGGCACTCAGACCAAGGCTAAAGAGTACCAAAAGAGCTATTGTCCATAGTTTCATTGTTCTCATAGTGTTGAAATTAATCTAAGGTGTATCTGAATTCTCGTTTTAAGCCTCTGTTCAATTGAGGAATAGTGTTTTTAATGATTTGCTGGGTTTCATTGGCCAGTTTTGGCAGCATTGAGTAGTAGTAATCAAATTGCGCCTTCTGGTCGCCTGTCCAGGGGCCAATCCATCCACTCGACTCATAATAGAGTGAGCGCACCCTGCTGAGCAGTTCACCATAACGGTCGTTGAGCTGGTGAATGGCTTTTGCAGCGTCTTCATTGTAGCTTACCTTTTCTCTATCCAGTTTGTTCAGGTGCCAGCCCATTTGTTGGGCCGGTAGCATACCATCAATCACGGCTTCGTATAGTTTTCCTATTTTGAGCAATGAGGCATGCCATTCCTTTTGCACATTGATGCTCACGTCTAGTCGAGGGTCGTTTTTAACCCTAAAGGTTTGCTCTATTACCTTACCGTCATAAGATAATCTTGCTTTGTAAAGCCCGGGAATTACCTCCGGTCCGCCAAGGCCGAATCCTCGACCCCTTCGGTTACTGTTTGGATCGGAGTTCATGGCTTTGAAGTCTGGTCCACGGAAATTCCAGTAGGTCCGGTGAATTCCTGCTTTGCCGGAGGTGTTTACTTCGGCCAGTTCGTTGCCGGCCATATCATGAATGGTGAGTTTGAGCTTTCCGGCATCAACAGAGTCGCGCAAGTAATAGTCAATGGCTGCTCCGTAGCGCGGATTTTCTCCACGATAATACATGTCACCTGTATGTGCTCCACCAATGTTTCGGTTAACCATCTCTGCATCGGCAATGCTAAAGAGTGCCATTTTTTGATGCCATTGAGAGCCAATTTCCTGCAAAGCCGAGAGGTTATCGAGAATCCAAACCCCTCTGCCATGCGAGGCCAAAATCAGGTCGTTATCTCTGGGGTGAATTACCAGATCGTTGAAGGGGAGGGTAGGCATATTGTTTTTAAGCTCCACCCAATTCTTGCCTCCATTAAAACTAACAAATAAGCCAAGTTCAGTGCCCAGGTATAATAAATCAGGGTTTTTAGGATCTTCGCGCAGTACCCGGGCCACCCGGTTGGCCGGAAGGTCGCCTGCAACAGACTCCCAGGTCTTTCCACCATTACTGGTTTTATAGATGTAGTTGTTGAAGTCGTTGTTTCTGTAGTTGTTAATGGCCACATAGGCTGTACCGGCATGGTGCGAAGATACTTCAATGGTGTTGATCCATGAGTCTTTTGGCAAACCGGGAAGTTTATCGCTTACAATTGTCCAGGTGTTACCATCGTCTGTAGAAACCTGTAGTAATCCATCGTCAGTACCGGCATACAGGTGCCCGGCAACAAACCGGTCTTCGGCAATTGCGGTCAGGGTAGGATAGTAGGGTATACCGTCATCGAGTGAATGGGTAGAGGTATCCGCTCTTTGTCCCATAATGGTGAGCTCTCTGCGGTTGACACGGGTGGTGAGGTTACCCAGGCTTTTCCAGGTAGCTCCTCCGTCAGTGCTTTTCCAAAGCTGGTCGGTCCCAGCATATATTGTGTTGGGGTCGTGGTAACTCAGGAAGAACGGGCCGTCCCAGTTGGCTGGAGCCATGGCGTTGCCGAGTTCGGGCTCGGGAATACCGGGCCCCCAAGCATCCCAGTTTCGTCTGGCACTTATGTGTCCTCTGGGGTCTCCCGGACGAATGCTTTGTCGCTGACCGTTTTTCATGTTAAGTCTGGATAAGCCCAGATACTGCGATTCGGTATAAACAATGTCAGGGTCGGTAAGGTGGGGAAGGTTCAAAAAGCCGTCTCCGCCTCCTAGTTTTTTCCAGTCTTCGTTGAGAATACCCGCACTTCGGTAGGTTTCAGAAGGGCCTACCCAGCTTCCGTTGTCTTGCAAGCCGCCATACACGTTGTAAGGAGTGGCCATGTCTACTGCAACTCTATAGTATTGAGATACGGGAAGGTTGTTAATAAATAGCCAGGTTTCGCCACGGTCGTAGGAGATGCCAATTCCTCCATCATCGCCTTTCATTACATGGCGCGAATCTTTTGGGTTCACCCAAAAAATGCGATCATCTCCATGCAGGGACTGCCGGGCCGGACGGAAGGTTCTGCCAGAATCGCTTGAATAGCTGTACTGGTTCATCATGTATATGCGTGAAGCATCACTAGGGTCAACCAGTGGCTGGCTGGCATACATTGGACGAGGGTTCCAATCACTCATAAACTCCCAGCTCTCGCCTTTGTCTTTCGATCTGTAAACGCCTGCTCTTCTTTCATTATAGGCCGTGGAGGCATTGTATTGATAGCCTTGTTCTACGGAGACATAGACAATGTTAGGGTCTTTACGGAAGATGGAAATTCCAATTCTTCCATAGTCGCCCTCGGGTAGTCCGTTTCTTAGTTCTTTCCAGGTTTTACCTCCATCGGTAGATTTGTGAAGCCCTGAACCCGGTCCCCCGCCATCAAAGCCAAAAGGTGTTCTTCTACGTTGGTAGGTGGCGGCATAAACTATTTCAGGGTTCTGCGGGTCCAACGCTACGTCAACTACTCCGGTGTCGTCATTCACATAAATAATTCGGTTCCATGTTTTTCCACCATCAGTGGTTTTATAAAGACCACGCATATTGTTGGGGCCCCAAAGGTGGCCCATTGCAGCCACATAGGCCACGTTGGTGTCGGAAGGGTGCAAGGCAATTCGGCCAATGTGGTGAGAGTCTTTGAGGCCCATGTGTTGCCATGTCTTTCCTCCATTGCTCGATTTGTAAATCCCGTCTCCCCAGGAAGAGCTTTGTCTGTTGGCTCTTTCACCGGTACCTACCCATACTATGTTGGGGTGTTTTTGATGCAGGGCAATGGCTCCAACGGAGTGGGTGTTTTCGTTTTCGAAAACCGGCTCCATGGTTACTCCGTTGTTGGTGGTTTTCCATACCCCTCCGGTAGCTGTGGCAATGTAGAAGGTATAGGGGTCTTCTTCATATACGGCCAGGTCTACCACACGACCACTCATGGTGGCGGGGCCAATGTTTCTAATGTGTAGGCCGGATAAGGTTTGAGAAGTGATTTGAGCCTGCAGTGAGGCGGTTAGAGTAAAAAATAGGCTGAATAAAAGCAGAAGCGTTTTTTTCATTTGGTTTTTTGTTGAATGAGGCCTCAAGATAAAAATTATCGCTTCTGCCAAAGTTCATTTTTTTAAGAGTGGTAGCTAATCTGCGCTAAGCAGGAATTTCGTTTATTTGAAGTCTTGCTTGCTAAAAACTACTAACAAACAAACCTATGCGGAAGTACATTCTGCTAATAGCGGTGCTTAAATGTGTATGCTTTGTTGCTTTTGGGCAGAAACTGATGACTTACAGGCCAAGAGTGTCGGAGGTTACCGTATCTTCTATTGGTAACTACAGTGCCATGGGCCCCGATGGGCTTACCACAAGAATCCAAACCGATAGGCTTTGGCAGTATCGCTTTGGCATTCCGCTGGTGCTTAGAGAGAAAACACTTTTTGGTGTACAGCTTAAGCATACAGAGTTGGCCTATCAGACTTTGTCTCTTTCGGGCACCAACGAACCGCTCTACGAAAAGCTCGATGAGGGCAAACTCTTCAATACGGGCATAAACTTGCTTTATCAACGAACGCTGGAAAACAGTAAACAGCTTATTCTTATTGGAGTGTCTGAATTGGCCAGCAACGAATTCAGCTTGAACCGATTTGCCGGTAGACACTATATATCGGGTATGCTTACCCGGAAACCTAACGAACGGGTTCGCTGGGGCTATGGAGGAGTGGTTAATTATGCACTGGGTATTTGGAATGTATATCCTACGCTATTGTATCACAGGCAGTTGAGGGATAAGTGGTTGCTTGAACTCAATCTGCCGGGCAATGCACAGCTAAGGTTCCACCCAGATAATAAGACGCACATTATAGCAAAATTGGCTTTTGACAACTGGCGATATAATGTAACAGACGCTTTGCAAGACGGGTCGGGTCAATTTACGCTGCAAAGAGCCGATATATATGGTGGGCTAATGCTTGAGAAGCAGCTCTACGATTGGCTTTGGCTGGCCGGTGAAGTAAGCTATCTGAGCAACCTGAGCTTTTTTGTGGCCGAACCCGGAGAGCGATTGCGCAATGCAGTGGAGGAGTTTAAGGTAGATGACAGCACTCAGCTGAAGTTTTCCCTGTTTCTTGTGCCTCCACAAAAGCTTTGGAGTGGCATAAAAGCCAGGTAAGGGCATTGGTACGGCCCTGGCCTGGCGTATTAATTCATGTGAAATACCTTAGCTTAAAACTAATTTTAGTAGCCGCTTTTTATCTTTTCCAGCATGGTTCCCATGGAGCTGCGAATGGTGCCGGTGGGGGCCGTAAAGTGGTTAACCATAAGTGCAAAGTAAAGCAGCTTGCCTTTGTCAGTGCGAATGTAGCCAGCGAGGCAATGATTATGTCGCAGGGTTCCGGTTTTGGCATACACGTAAGGGCCGTAGCGGCTTTGAAGGGTTCCTGAAGTGCCTCCCTGAGCCATTAAAGGTAAGATGCGCTGTTCACGGAATAAACTCAGCAGGGCAATGAATTCTGAGGGTTTAAACATATTGTAGCGCGAAAGCCCCGAACCATCTACCCATACTAAATCTTCCGGATTGTTGGTTTGTTGTTTCCAGCTATTCACTGCTGCCTCAATGCCCTTTTCTGTGTTTAGAGTATCGCTCATTTGTCCGCTAATCATTAGCAGAAGCTGTTCGGCAAAGAGGTTGTCAGAAGGTTGGAGAGTCCACTTATAAAGACTGTCTGCAGGAACTCCGGGCAGGGTTTGGTAGTACTGTGGACGCTTATTTAAGGCAATGTGTTCAATGGGTTGGCCTACTTCTTTGGCCAGTAAATCGGTAAAAAGAGCATGATTATAATGGAAAGACCTAAGAAGAGTGTCGGGCTCATCCGAATCAGAAAAATCAATCGTAAACTCATTCCACCATTCATCTCGTACCACTCTGTTTCTCCGTGCATTGAGCGAGTCGGTGGTTACTCTAAAGCCCTGATGGTAAGGCTGTAGACTATAGGTTTTGTTTTGATTGTTGAGAATAAACCTCACGCTATTGCCATACAATGGAAATACAGACTTCTCAGCTCCGTAATAGTAAGGATAGTCGTCCCAGCCCCAACCCGGTCCAAAGCGCGAATCTTTGGTAGGCCGAACCCAGTAGTAAAGCCGTTTGTCAGAGGCTTTTAAGAATTGTATGACGGTAGAATCGGGATGATCCGGATGAAGGGTTAGCGGATAACCTGTGCTCCAAAAAATCAAGGAATCTCCCTTTATTATGTATTCCAAAGCCGGTAATGTGTCGGGCAAGTGCTGCATGGCTCCAAACACCGTAAAGAGTTTGCTTGTAGATGCCGGAGTCATGTGCTTGTGAGCATTCTGCTCAAAAATTGGTTTAGATCGTTCGGGGTCAACCAATGTAAAGCCTATGTAGGCGTTTTCGAACCCCGGTAATTCTTGCAGGTCTTTTCGGATTTTGCGCTTGGAATACCGTTGGCCCCAGATGCTCTGGCAGGCCAACAAGAGTAACAAAACCAGGCAGAGTATTCTGCTATTCATAGAACACGGCCATTTCGTCCAGGCTTTTTCTCTTAATGTTGGGCACATAAACCTCATTGGCTTCATAGCCTACAGGAAGGAGCAAATAAGGTCTTTCATTGTCCGGACGGTTCAGGATTTTTTGCAGAAAATTCATGGGACTTGGTGTATGGGTGAGAGTAACCAAACCCGCATCGTGAATGGCCGTTATGAGCATTCCTGCGGCCAGACCAACCGATTCGTTGACATAATAATTCTGATGTTTAGACCCATCATCATTGTATTCAAATGGTCGTTTGAAAACTATGATTAGGTATGGAGCTATCTCTAGAAAAGGCTTTCTCCAATCCGTTCCCATAGGTTTCAGGTCTTGGAGCCACTCATCGCTCATTCGGTTGGTATAGCTTTCGTATTCTTCCTTTTCAGCAGCTTCCCGGATTTGCTTTTTGAGTTCCGGATTGCTTACCACACAGAAAGTCCAGGGTTGTTTGTGTGCGCCTGAAGGGGCTGTTGAAGCCGATTTAATAATATTTTCGATAACTTCTTTGGGCACCGGCCGATCCGAAAATTCGCGAACAGACCTTCTTGTATCCATCCACTCAAAGAAGTTGCGACTTCTCTGAATCATTTCTTCGGGCTCATAGTGTACATGGCTGTACTCAATGTGCTCATATCCTTCAATTACTTTAACCGCTGGCTGTTTTTCCATAGATAGTCGTTTCTTAGAATTTCGAAGTTAGGGAAAAATTGCTTTTGGCGTATTTCGTTTTCTTTTGAAATCTAATGCCAAAACTGTGGTAGGTGGGGTGGGATACTTACGTTTTTGTGCTGAATTTGAATAAGGATACTGGCATTGGCATAACAAGGCTGTGCGCAATAGCACAATTCCGTTATTTTCGGCCCCAAACAACATCAATGTTCAAAAAGGGTGGGCTACTTTTGGCCACTGTAAAATTTAAAGAATGAAGAGAGTTATAATTTTCCTGCTAGTTCTGCTTACTTTTTCATCGTTAAAAGCTCAAAACGTACCGGGAGACCAATTGGGCGCCTGGTACATGTACTTCTTTAACAAGAAGTTTGGTGACGGCCCTTTTGGTATTCAGGGCGATTATCAGTTCCGTTTTTGGAATGCCGGAAGCGACCTTGAGCAGTTGTTGCTACGCACCGGTATCACCTATACTCCCGAAAAATCGAACGTATTGCTTACTTTGGGGTATGGCCACATCACCACCGGAGAGTTTGGAGATGGTACGAATACTTTCAATGAAAGCCGCATTTATCAGGAGGCTTTGCTTCCTCACCGCCTGGGCAGCAGAGTACTCCTCACACATCGGTTTAGATACGAGCAACGTTGGGTAGCCGATCAGAATTTTCGAACCCGATACCGGTACAATATTTTTGTGAATATTCCGCTCAATGCTACGGAGCTGAAGAAGGGCACAACATATATAGCCCTGTACAATGAGTTATTTATTAATGGCCAAAGAGGTATTGGCGATGGAAGAAGCGTACAATACTTCGATCGAAACCGCACGTATGTGGGAATGGGGTATGGTTTGAATGACAAACTGCGTATGCAATTGGGATGGATGAAACAAACCACCAATAACTGGGATAAAGGCCAGGCGCAAATCAGCCTTCATCATAACTGGTAAAGCGTCTATTACTGAAAATATACTTAGAGCGCCCCTGTTTGTTTAAGGTATAGGCGCTCTACTTTTTCTCGTGCCCAGGGAGTTTTTCGCAAAAACTTAAGGCTGGAATTAATGCTAGGATTGCTTTTAAAGCAATTAATGTTGACCTGCTCGGCCATGCGTTCCCAACCCATGTCGGCTACCAAATGCTCAAGTATATGAGCCAACTTTACGCCATGTAAAGGGTTATTGGGCTGGCTCCCAATTTTCTCGTTCCGGGTATATTCAATTGCCATAAAGCAAAGGTAAGGAATTGCGTGAAGTGGTAGTGAAGTTCTGGGCGAAGGCATTTGCTTTTTTGCTGTAGGCTGCTCATCGTTAAAGGTGGCCGAGTTGCATGCTTTTTAAAATAATAATAGGGTTACTTACTTAAGTCGCAAGAAGTATATTTCTGAACCTTGCCTCCATTTGTGTCTTCACAAATGGCTGTTAAAAGACGCTGTG